>NZ_BBWS01000009.1:0-79357 GCF_001463925.1 Aureimonas sp. N4
GGCGATAGACCCGCGCGACGGCGAGACGGCCTGGGGCGGCGCGGCCATCTCGCGCCCGCGCCCGCCGCTGGCCATCCGCTCAACCGGCGCGCGCTTCTGCTTCTGGGGGTGGGCGGCTTCGTGCTCGCCTCGGCCGAGCCCTCCAGCGCGCCGGAGCGCCCGTCCTTGCGGCAGGCGGCCGCGCGCACCGGCCGGCGCTTCGGCGCGGCGGTGCGTATCGAACAGATCGCGGCCGAGCCCGATCTCCGGGATGCGGTGCTCGCCGACTGCGACGCGCTGACGCCCGAAATCGCGATGAAATGGGATGCGATCGAGCCCGAGCCCGGCCGGCGCGATTTTTCGCGCGCGGACGGGCTGGTGCGGTTCGCGCAAGACAACGGCCGCGCCCTGCATGGCCACACGCTGCTCTGGCACCGCAGCGTGCCTCCTTGGGCGGAAGCGGCGCTGCGCGAGACGCCCGATTGGGGGCTGATCTCGGCGCATTTCGAAGCGGTCCTGTCGCGCTACGGCGCGGACATCGCGACATGGGATGTCGTGAACGAGCCGATCGACACCGGCCAGCGTATGGACGGCTTGCGGACCAGCGTCTTCCTCGCCGCCTTCGGGGAGGATTATGTGGAGCGCGCCTTTGTGGAGGCGCGCGCTCATGCGCCCCAAGCCGTGCTCTTTCTCAACGAATACGGGCTGGACTACGACATTCCCGTCGAGACCGACCGGCGCTATCTCCTCCTGAAGCTGATCGAGAAGCTGAAGGTGCGAGGCGCGCCGCTCGGCGGCATCGGGCTCCAGGCGCATCTGGACCTGCGCAAGGGGCCCTTCTCCGAGCCCGTTCTCGCCCGCTTTCTGGAGGAGATCCGGGGCTTCGGGCTCGACATCCACATCACCGAACTCGATGTGCGCGAGCGCGATCTGACGGCTCCGCCCGCCCTGCGCGACCAGCTCGTGGCCGAGATCGCCAAGCGCTATCTCGACGTGGCGCTGGACTGCCCGAGCGTTTCGGCCGTCTCCACCTGGGGCCTGTCCACCCGCCATTCCTGGCTCGCGATCGAGCCGGAGGATCTCGATTTCTATTGGCGTCTCGTCGGCAACCAAGGCCCAGGCCCCGGCTTCAACCGGGGCCTGCCCTATGATTCCAACATGCGCCCCGCGCCGATGCGCGAGGCGATCCTGGCCGCCTTCGAAAGGCGGCCATTGTCTCTCTGAGGCTAGAGCCCATCCATCGAACATAGGTTCGCTAAATGGGCTCTAGTCCCTTGTTTCTCGCATTGTCCGGGCGCGAAAGCCGACCCGGCTTTCGCTGGAAATGCTCTAGACCACGAGCCGCGAGCCCTGCAATTCGCCCAGGCAGGTCTGCGCCCGGTCCACCGGGCGGCGGGCGCGGGAAACCCATTCGATCAGCTCGCCCATGCCCTCTTCGAACCCGCGCCGGGGCGTGAGGCCGAAATCGCGCTCCAGCTTGGAAATGTCGGCGAAGCAGTGCCTGATGTCGCCGACCCGGTGCTGGCCGAGAATCTCCGGGCCGATATTCTTGTGCAGGAGACGGGCGAGCACGGCGGCGATCTCGCGCACCGTGATCGAGCGCCCGGAGCCGACATTGTAATAGTCCCAGACGGACATATCGCTGTCGAGCACGGTGGCGAAGGCGCGCGCGACGTCATGCACATGCACGAAGTCGCGCCGCTGCGACCCGTCCTCGAAAACGAGCGGGGGCTGGTCGTTCAGAAGGCGCGAGATGAAGATGGCCGCCACCCCCGTATAGGGGTTCGACAGCGCCTGGCGCGAGCCATAGGCGTTGAACAGGCGCAGCGCCACGGTCGGGATGCCGAGCGCCCGGCCGACCGAGAGAAACATCTCCTCATGGTCGCGCTTGTTGACGGCATAGATCGAGGCGGGCTGAAGCAGCTTGTCCTCGGCCGTCGGCACGGGAACGAGCGGGCTGCCGTCCTCGTCCGCCAGCTCCCATTCATGGGCAGCGAGCTGTTCGTGCGGGCGAAGGGCGGGGGCGACGGTGCCGCAGCGCCCGCTATAGGCCCCTTCGCCATAGATCGACATGGAGGAGGCGACCGCGATGCGCTGCACCTTGTGCGGCCGGCGCGACAGCGTTTCGAGCATGATCGCCGCCGTCATGACATTGTTGCGGCAGTAATCGACGATATTCGTCATGGACTGGCCGACGCCCACCGAAGCGGCGAGATGGGCCAGATGCGTGACGCCCGTGAGCGCGCTTTCGAACACGCCGTCGTCCAGGATATCACCCCGGATGCGCCGGGCGCGGCGGTCGAGATAGACGGGCCAGCCATCGGCATCGACCTCCGCATCGGCATGGACCTGCGGTTTCAGGCAGTCGAGCACGCTCACCTCGAAATCGCGTTCGAGAAGCTGGTCGATCAGATGCGAGCCGATGAAGCCGGCGCCGCCCGTGACGAGAACATGACCTTTGGACATGGGTGTCTTCCTTGGGAAACGAGGGATCAGAGAGCGAGGCCGCCGGCGGAGGCCTGCGGTTCGCCGGTGAGATTGCGATTGGCGGGGATGGGGATCGGCAGGTCTGCGCCCAGGCGCACCACGGCCGGCTGCGAGCCGGCGACGGTGCGCACCAGCTCGTGATTGGCGTCGATCTTCACCGTGCGCTCCCAGACGAGCCCGCGATCGCGCAGGAACATCCAGAAGCCGATGGCGAGCGGCACCAACCAGATGAGCCACCAGAGAACGAGGGAGGCCGGATTGACGCGCAGGAGATAGCGCAGCCGGTCCACCCGCTGCGGCAGGATGAGCTTCGCCCGCCGCCAGACCGAGACATAGATCGCCCCCAGCGTCACCGCGAAGGTGGCGATGTTGAAGGCGGCGAGCGCCAGCGACCAGTCCGGCACCGGACTGACCCCCGCCTTCCACTCGGCCAGCGCCCAAAGGCCGAGCGGCAGGCCGATCGCGTTGACTGACAGCGACAGGCAGGGCCCGAAGTTCAGCCGCGCCCGGAAGCGCTGCCAGGGCGTCATGCCCATGTCCTTCAAGGGCTGGGCGAGGCTCTGGAAGAAGCCGCAGACCCAGCGCTTGCGCTGCGTGATGCCGTGGCCGAGCGTCGAGGGCACTTCCTCGATCAAGGGGTTCTGGATGATGCCGATGCGCTTGCCATGGGTCCAGAAGCGCATCCCCACTTCCGGGTCCTCGATCGTGATCCAGGGATGGAAGCCGCCGAGCGCCAGGAGATCGGACGCGCGGAAGAACAGGCCCTTGCCGAGCACCCAATAGGGCTGCCGGCCACGCGCCGAGAGATGGGGATAGAGAAACCCGTCCCAGGCCATGTGGTCGAAGGCGTGCCAGGAAGCGGGCAGGGTGGAGAGGAGATTGCCGGCGATATTCTGGGCTTGCAGAACGTCGTAATGGCGCATCCCGGCCGAGGCCGCGAGGAAATGGTCCGGCGGCGGGCAGGAATCGGCGTCGATATAATTGACGAGGAAATCCTCGCCGCCCGCCATCTCCTCGGCCAGGGTGTAAAAGGCATAGACGAGCTGACGCGTCTTCTTGGGCGGTAGGGCGCGAACGCCCGCCCGCTTGCCCTTGTGCCACCAGTAGGCCTTCGGGTTCTCGTCCCAGCTGCGCCAGACCACCTGCCAGGACGGATCGGTCGTGGCGGGCACCTCGACGATCTGCAGAAAGGCGAATTCCTGCGCGAGCCGCCGCAGGCTTTCCACGGTCGCCGTGTCGTTGGCATTGGGAATGGCGACCACACGGTAGCGCGCGGCGGGATAGTCGATGCGGGCGAGCGACAGGAAGGTCGTCCGCATCGTGGATTCGAGTTCGCGCAGCACGGGGTAGAAGAGCACGATATAGGGGTGCTCTTCCGGCTGGCGGCCCTCCGCCTCGCTTGGGTTCACCCAGTCCACCGGCAGACGCAGGAAGAACAGGCCGAGCCCCAGCGAGAGGGCATAGAGGATCTGGGACAGGAGGAAGACGGACACGAGAATCGTGTCCGCGCCTCCCGCCATGGCGAGCGAGGACATGGCTTTGTGTCTCCCCTCGCGTCAGGTGGCGTGGCCGTTGAGGCCGGTCTTGGCCGCCTTTGCCGCCGCGACGAGCTCCAGCGGCGGCAGGTCGGCCGGCCCCAGCGCCGGCATGGCCTCGCTCGGCCGCACCGCCGGGACGGGCGGCAAGGGTGCGGGGAGGGGCGCGGGCATGGCCAGCCTTTCGCGCCGCCCGATGCCAAAGGCGCGCAGACCCACGGCGCGAAGGCGCTCGGGCGAGAGCATGTTGCGCAGGTCCACGAATACGTCGCCGCGCATCGAGGCCTTGACGCGGGCAAGGTCCAGCGCGGCGAATTCCGGCCAGTCGGTCAGAAGCAGGGCCGCGTCCGCCCCGTCCAGGCATTCATAGGCGCTTCCCATATACTCCGCCTCCGGCAGGAGCGAGCGGGCATGGGCCATGCCTTCGGGGTCGAAGATGCGCAGCCTTGCCCCCGCCGCCCGAAGCGCGGCCAGAATCGGCAGCGAAGGGGCCTGGCGCATGTCGTCCGTGCCCGCCTTGAAGGTGACGCCGAGCACGGCGATCGTGCGCCCGCGCGCTTCGCCGAGCGCGCGGATGACGCGCCGGCCCATGGCCCGCTTGCGCCCCTCGTTGGCCGCGACCGTGCTTTCCACAAGGCGCAGCTGGACGCCATGCCCCTGGGCGGCGGCGAGCAGCGCCTCCGTGTCCTTGGGAAAGCACGAGCCGCCATAGCCCGGCCCCGGCCGCAGGAAGGCGGCCCCGATGCGCCGGTCCAGCCCCATGCCGAGCGAGACTTCCTCGACATCGGCATCCGCCACCTCGCAGAGATCGGCGATCTCGTTGATGAAGGCGATCTTGGCAGCCAGAAAGGCGTTGGCAGCATATTTGATCATCTCCGCCGAGGCGCGCTCGGTGAAGACGAGAGGCGCGCCCCGCTCCGTCAGCGGGCGGTAGATATCCGCCAGAAGACGGCGCGCCGGCTTGGCGCTTGTGCCCACCACGATCCGATCCGGCGCGCGGAAATCGGCCAGCGCCGAGCCCTCGCGCAGGAATTCGGGATTGGACACGACATCGAAGGCGATGCCGGGTCTGACATCGCGCAGGATGCGCTCCACCGCCTCGCCCGTGCCGACCGGGACGGTGGATTTCACGATCACGGCGAGCGGGCGCACCGCCGCGCGGCCGATCGCCTCGGCCACGGCATGAACGGCCGACAGATCGGCCGAATGATCGATCGCCGAGGGCGGCGTGCCGACAGCGACGAAGACGGCGCGCACGCGCCGGTCGAGCGGCAGCGCGCCCGACGCAAAGCTCAAGTGCCCCGCCGCGACCTCGGCCTTGACCAACTCTTCGAGCCCCGGCTCGAAGATCGGCATCTCGCCGCGCTGGAGACGGGCGATCTTGCCCGCATCCGTGTCATAGCAGGTGATGTCGTGGCCGAGTTCGGCGAGGCACGCGCCGGTGACGAGGCCGACATAGCCGGTTCCGATAACGACGATCCTCATGACACCAACACTCCCTCGGCTTGCGGGCGGGCCGCTTGAGGGCGAGTGGCGGCGGCGAGGAAGCCTGGCAGGAGGCGCACCGGCGGCTCGGCCGCGATGCGCCCTGCGAAATAGCCGATCGTGCGGGCCAGCCCCGTGCGCAGGGAAACCTTGGGCTCCCAGTTCAGAAGGGCCCTCGCCTTGGCGATATCGGGCCTGCGGCGGCGTGGATCGTCCACCGGCAAGGGGTGGCGCACGATGCGCGAGCGCGAGCCGGTGAGTTCCACCACCAGTTCGGCCAGTTCGTCCATCCGCGTTTCCACCGGATTGCCGAGATTGACCGGGCCGGATGGATCGCCGTCCAGCGCCATCAGCGCGAGGAAGCCGGCGATCAGATCGTCGGCATAGCAGAAGGAGCGCGTCTGCGATCCGTCGCCATAGACGGTGATGTCCTCGCCGCGCAGCGCCTGCACCACGAAGTTGGAGACGACGCGCCCGTCGTCCGGGTGCATGAAAGGGCCGTAGGTGTTGAAGATGCGCGCCATGCGCAGCTCCAGCCCGGCGCGTGCGCAGCCATCGGTGAACACGGCTTCGGCAAAGCGCTTGCCCTCGTCGTAGCAGGCGCGGGGGCCGACCGGATTCACATGGCCGGCATAGGTTTCGGGCTGGGGGTGGATGTCCGGATCGCCATAGACCTCGGAGGTCGAGGCGTGGAAGATCCGCGCCCCATCCTCGGCCGCGCGCTCCAGAACCCGCCGCGCCCCATCCGCGCAGATGAAGAGCGTGCGTACGGGGTCGCGCTGGTAATGCGGCGGGGAGGCCGGGCAGGCGAGGTTCCAGATCTCGTCGAAGCGCGGCAGGCCGGCCGGGAAGGGTTCGACCACGTCATGCTCGATGAGGGTGAGGCGATTTGTCGCCACGAGCGGGCGCAGGTTCTCCCGGCTGCCCGTGGCGTAATTGTCGAGGCACACGACGTGATGCCCGCGTGCGAGCAAGGCTTCGCACAAATGCGTGCCGAGAAATCCGGCGCCACCTGTCACGGCGACGACTTTGCTGGAAGATGATCGCGGCATGGAACGAGCCGGGCGAGCCGGCCGATGCTGAATTTTCATGATGAACCGCCGACGTTTCGAGGAAGGATTGTCGGGATATTCCCGACATGAACTTCAAGAAATGCCGATTCTGTGACGTGGAATCAGAGAAAAGGCAGTCGAACGCCGCAATCGTCTTCCGATTACTTACACAGCCGATGGAGGGGTGCAAGCCTCGCACAAGGCCAGCGATTCGCAGTCCACCAACCGAGGTCTGTTGACGGCGCTTTCAGCGCGGCCTCTCGTAACCTCCAGTTTGTCGCGTTGCGAAGCGCAGGACGACGGCGAGACTATCAACACAAACCGGATCCTTCTCTTCGAGATTGTGTCTGGAGACCTGTCCCTGCCATTCCGACAATTGCCGCCGAGGCGGTGGGCGGCCCTCAAAGGTCAGAGCGGCAAGCCGACGGGAAGTATTACCCTCGCAGGTCGTATCCTCGGAACTAACCCAAATGGGTGAGACATTCTGTGCGCTGCAAATGGAAAACGATCAAGACTGTGGACCTGAACGCATATACACCCCGTATGGGCATTGAAGATGCTTGATTTTTCCGCAACGTAATATCTTTATGTAAGCAGTCTTCGGGCTTGTCCGAATATACGCTTTGGGAATGTAAAGTGGGGATTTTCCTGACGCAATAAAAACCCACGATCGGGGGTGTTATGTGTAACGTCTTACTGGTGACGGACGAGCCGTGTTTTGCCGCTGGTTTCGTGAGCGTGCTGGAGCGGCAGGACTTCGGCGAACTGCGGGTTGCAACCTGCGTGACCGACCTGTCCGAAGCCATGGAAACCGTGCGCGCCACGCAGGCGGATGTGGTGGCGCTGGATGTCGCCATGGCGGGGTTCGACGCCGACGCACTGGCGGCTTTCCATCGCGCCTTGAATGCGCGTTCAGGGCTTCTTGTTCTAGAACAGGCGCGCCAGCGCGAGTCGGTGGAGGCTGCCTTCGCGGCCGGGGCGCGGGGCTATATCCTGAAATCGGCGGGCGAGGCCGACCTGTTCGATGCCGTGCGCCGCGTGGCGCGGGGCGAAACCTATCTTGATCCGCGTCTGGTGCCCGTCATGATGGCGCCCCAGATCAACCGGAACGACCATGCCGCCGTTCTGACCCGACTCGACACGACCTGCGGACGCGTCTCGGCGCGCGAATTGTCGGTGCTGCGGCGCACGGCCTATGGCTACAGCGCCAAGGAGATCGCCAGGGATCTCGACATCAGCCAAAAGTCGGTCGAGACCTACAAGGCCCGCGCCATCGCCAAGCTCGGCCTCGCCTCGCGCTCCGACATCATCCGCTATGCCCATCGCGCCGGCTGGTTCAACTCGATCCTCGAATTCGATGGCGGCGAGGAACGCCGCCCCCACTGATACAAGAGGACGTGGGCTCGGCTACCGCAGCAATGACGGAGTCTTCAGCGCTTGAGGGAACCTCGCTTTCGAGGTTCCCTCAAGCGCTTGTCATGCGCCCGGCCGAGGCCCGCGCGCCTCCGCCGTTCTGAGATGGGCTTCGAGGCCCTGCAGGAAGCGCCAGAGATCGCGGTTCAACTCGTTCATCGCCTGGATTTCATGGCGGATCGCCTCGATCCGCGCGCCGTCCATGGGCTTGGCCGCGCCGAAGCGCAGCCCCTTGGCCCGCTCCTCCAGTCGCATCGCATGGGTCTGCGTGATCTCGCCCGCCTCGTTTACCGTGAACATGGCGTGCAGGAGATCGTTGCGCAGGCGCGTGCCCGATTCGAACCGCGCCATCAGCCGCTTCAGCTCGCCCGACAAGGCGCGGTCGGCGAGCTTCACGCGCGCCAGACGCTGCACCAGATCCACCCGCGCCCGGCTGGTGTTCAGCGTGCCGAAGACGATCAGCGCCGAGGCTCGGTCGCAGCGCAGAAGCAGCATGATGAAGTAAACCAGCAGGCTTTCGTTGTTGGACCAACTATAGGACATCTGGCCGATCAGGGTGAAGACGTCGCCCCGCGCGGCCGTGGCGGCAGCGTCGCGCGCCGCCGTTTCGATCGCGTCGAAATCGGGCGTGGGCGGTAGTTGGCTGGTCGGCGACATGCCCGTCTCCTCGGATTTTTCCAACGCTTGGACCTCGTGTGAGGCAGCATCTCACCGCCCGCTCGGCCTGTCCTGACGGAAAACCCCCGACAGGGTGAAGGATTCTTCCCCGCAAGACAAAGCGACTGGCATCGGCAATGTTAACGAAGTCTTAACGAACCCGGAAGGTTCGAAAGACCTCAGGGGAAACCAAGTAAACCCTCTGAAAGACAGCCTGAGCGGCGTCGAGCCGCACAGTCTATCTGTTGCGTCATCTTTCTGCCGACGTCCCGGATCGCCGCAATCGTATCGGGTCGGCGGGCCAGAAAGACCAAAGAACACTTTTCGAAAACACAAGGCCGGATGTCCGTCTCCCGCAGAAGAGGAGCGACGGCGGCCCTTTCATCTCAAAGGGAGACTACAATGAGCGTCGATCGCAACGCCACCGCTTTGGCCGGCTCCGTCGCGGAAGCCTATGTCAATTCGCCGAGCTTCGAGAACCAGGGCAACGACCAGTCGGCCGATGGTTCGAACGTCCATAGCGACCTGTCGGACAACAGCGTTTCCGACTCCGGTAATGACAGCTCGAACAATTCGAACCAGGGCAACAATTACAGCGACAACTCGAATTCCAGCACGAACGACTCGGGCAACGACAACTCGACCAACCTCGATGTCGGCGGCGTGTCGGATGTCGCCAACGACAAGAGCACGAACGATTCGGGCAACGACAATTCCGACAACACGAACCAGAACAACGACTACAGCCAAGTTGCGGATTCCAACAACGACAACTCGACCAATCTGGATGTCGGCGGCGTGTCGGATGTCGCCAACGACAAGAGCACGAACGATTCGGGCAACGACAATTCCAACAACTCGAACCAGAACAATGATTCGAGCAACAGCAGCACCAACGACTCCTACAACGACAACAGCCATTACAGTTCGGATGCGAGCAACACCAACTCGCACAACGACAGCAGCCTGAACGTCTCGTTGCAGGACTCGCTCAACGACTACAGCACGTCGATCTCGGACTCGTTCAACTCCGACGACGACCTGATCGACGTGGCCGGTCTGTGCAACAAGCTCGACGGCATCATCGGCACGATCGGCGGCGACGCCTTGAATGCGGAAGGTGGGCAGGCGCTGCTCGGAGACGGCAACGTCTTCTCCATCCAGCAGATCGCGACACTCAACGACGGCGACTGGCTCAATCAGCCGAGCACCAGCCTCCAGATGCAGGGCGGCAGCGGCGACTTCTCGATGAACGCCTCGGACCTCCATGGCGGCACGGCAACGGCCACCCACGACGGTTCGCTCTCGGCCGGCGCCAGCTCGACCCTCTCGGCCGGCAACAGCGCCGCGGCGGGCATTTCGGGCGGCCATTCGGCCCTCAACATGGACATCGCGATGGGCGCCAACGTCCAGTACACCAGCGTCGACATGGCCGTGGTCGGCGGTGACGCCGGCGGTGCCGACTTCGGCGACGCCTGACGCAGACCGGAGCGCCCGTCAAACCCTCACGGGCGCTCCGTTTCCTAGGCTCGCGTCGTCTCGCCGGTTGTCCCTGACAGGCCAGCGAGCGGCGTGAGCCTTTTCTTCTTCGAAATCATGGTTTCGACAGGAGCGGAGCGATGCTCATTCTCGAGGCCCAGGAGACCATCGCCCGCTTCATCGGGCTGTTCCGTGTCGATACGGTGGATGCCGGTATTCACGCCCGCCTAGCCACCGGCACGCCGCATCTCTCGCATGTCGCGCCTCGCTCGCATGGCGCCGAAGACCTCGACCCGCGAAGCGCCGGCCTCTCCTCTCCCGTTTACGACCCGCATATCCGCCTCGCCAACGATCGGTTCGAGATCGAAGAGGCGGCGAGCCGGCTTCTCGCCCCACCCCATATCGAGGTCACGCTCCACCCGCTGCATCCCGCCCTTGGCCACGGCCCCGCCCATGCCAGCCTGCCGGACAGCTCGATGGGCCTGGAGACGATGGGCGTGCGGACATTCGAGGCCGATATTCTCTATCGCCACGTCCCCTCGGACTCGCTCTTCGCCATTCAGGATCAGGTCGGCCTGATCGACGATCGCGACACGCTGATCCTCGATCCCGACGCCGACCCGCTCGCCGTGGTGAATCACGTCACCCAGCAGTTCGAGGCCATGCTGGACGCCGCCGTGAGCTTCCGCTCGCTGCCCGGTATTCCCCACACGCCCGCCGACCTGAAGGGGCTCCTTGTAACCAACGCGATGCAGGAGGGCGCCGAGCCCTCCGCCGCCGGTGCGCCGACCGGCCATGAGGGCATCTTCATCAATGGCGAGCGGGCCGACAGCGCTCCCGACATCGCCAAGCTCATTGAGGACACACGCTCAGGCCCCGACTTAAGCGAAGACCAACCGCTGCTTCAGACGGGCGGCAACCTGTCGGCCAATCAGGCCGGGCTTCTCAATGTCGGGCATCTCGGCGCGGTCACGGTGGTGAAGGGCGACTGGTATGAGGTCAACTCCATCCGCCAGCTCAACATCCATGCCGATCAAGACTCGGTCGAAGGTCTGGGCGAGGCGGTGAATGTCGCGATCGCCGACACGACGAAGAGCTACAATATCGCGAGCTTCGAGCGCATCGACGCCACGCCGAACGGCCGCCCCGCCTTCGACCCGCGTGACAGCCTGCCGGCGCATTACAAGGTGGATGTGATCGAGGGCAATCTGGAGATCGCCAATTTCCTGCGGCAGGTGAAGCTGACGCTGGATGGCGATCAGGTCGTGCTCTCGGCGATGGAGTCCACCGTGCGCGCCACGACCGGCGGCAACGAGAGCTTCAACATCGCCTCGCTCTCCAAGCTGCTCGGCTCCTACGATCTCGTGATCGTCGGCGGCAGCGTCTACGAGGGCAACTTCATCCAGCAGATCAACATTCTGAACGACAGCGACCGGATCGTGTCCGATGTGGCCGGCACGGGTGGATCGCTCTCGACCTCGGGCAATCTTCTCGTCAACCATGCTTCGATCGTGAATGTCGGCGGCCTGTCGGACTTCACCGGCTTCTCGGCCGAGATGCGCGATCTCGTCTCGGCCTTCGAGAAGGGCCAAGGGCATGGCGACCCGGACCTGGGCGCCGATCTCGCCTTTCTCGCCGGGCGCAACATCCGAGTTCTTTACATCTCGGGCGACGTGATCGAGACGAACGTCATCTCGCAGATCAACATTCTGGACGATGCCGACACGGTGCGCATGGCCGACGGCACGCTGGCGCGCCTTGCCAATGTGCTGGCCCCGGAGGCGCAATGGACGGTGACGACGGGCGGCAACGCGCTCCTCAACGAGGCGAAGATCGTCGATCTCGACGATGCCGGCCATGTCCGCTTTCTCGGCGGCGAATATTACTCGGGCTCCATGCTGCTTCAGGCCGATCTCGTGGCGAGCGGCCCGGACATCCAGACCTTCGACACGGGCAGGCTCGTGCCCGAACTGATCGCCTTCGTCTCCGACATTCAGGGCGACGGCGCCAACCACCTGTCCGACACGCTGTCCCATTCCGCTTCGAGCCTCGGCCATGACGCGCCGGGCGATGGTGTGGCGGGCATCCTGTCGTGACCGGCAGAACCAAAAAACAGAACCAGAAGAAGACGACATGAGGGGAAAGACGCCATGAACGAGGACAAGCCGGGCCCGCGCCTCAGCGACCCCGAACGGGACGCGCGCGAGCGGGACATCTTCGCCTCCATGCAGGCGGCCGTCAGCGCCATGCGGGCCGAAGGGGAGGGGGCGGCAGCGCCTGCGACAGCAGCGCCTGCGACAGCAGCCCCGGCACCATCAGCACCCGAGCCCATGACGGCGACCGCGCCTGCCATGGCCCCCCGGCCGGCCGAGCCGGCGCCCCGCGCGCCCGCCGCCGCCGCGCCTCCGATCGAGATGCAAATTCCCGAACGCGCGGCTCCGCAGGCGGCCCCGATCCCTCAAGCCCCCATGCCGCAACCTGCCATGGCGCAAGCCGCCCCCGTGCCTCAGGCGAGCGTCGCCAACGAGCCTGGCCGCGTCGCTCCCTCGCTGCGCGGCACTGTGATCGAGGGCGAGGCGGGCGGCCCGCTTCTGCCGGAAGGGCGCGCGGCGGCCAATGACGCGGGCTCGCAGATCACCCGCAAGAGCCCGCAGGTGAATTTCCGCGTCGCTCTGGAGCAGACCAAGGCGCGCGTGCGGCGAAACCTCGCCTGGATTTTCGCCTTCACCATTCTCATCAACGTTCTCGTGCTGGCGGTGCCGATCTACCTCTTCCAGATTTCGGACCGCGTGCTCACCTCCCGCTCGCTCGACACGCTGGTCATGCTGACGCTGATCGTGGTCGGGGCCATTGTCGGGCAGGTGGCGCTCGACCTCATCCGCCGCTCCATCCTGATGCGCACGGCGGTCGAGGTGGAAACGCGGCTCGGCTCGCCCATCCTTTCGGCGGCTTCGCGCTCGGCCCTGTCGGGCTCGGGCAAGGACTACCAGATCCTGGCCGATCTCCAGCATATCCGCGCCTTTCTGACGGGCTCGACGCTTCTAGCCATGCTGGATGCGCCGCTCGCCCCGCTTTTCATCGTCGCGGTCTGGCTGGTGCACCCGCATCTGGGCGCCATCGTCGTTACCTCGGTCGTGGTGCTTCTTACCGTCGCCTTCTTCAACAAGCGCGCGACGGCGGTTCATTTCGCCGAGGCGAGCGGCCACAATGCGCGCTCGAATCTGACGCTCGACGCGCTGTCGCGCAACGCGCAGATCATCAACGCGCTCGGCATGATCCCCGAGGCCGTGCGCCTTTGGGGCAAGGACAATGCTGCCTCGCTTCGCTCCCAGGTGGCGGCGCAGGATCGCAACGTCTTCTTCTCCTCCATTTCCAAGGCCCTGCGCCTGTTCGCGCAGGTCGGGATGCTCGGCTGGGGCGCCTATCTCTCGCTCGAAGGTCAGCTGACGGGCGGCATGGTGATCGCCTCCTCCATCATCGCCAGCCGCGCGCTGGCCCCGGTGGAGGGCACGATCGAGGGCTGGCGCTCCTATATCCAATCGCGCGCCGCCTATGGGCGCATCTCGCAGCTTCTCCTCAACTCGCCGCTCAATGTGGAGCGCCTGCGCCTGCCCCGGCCGCAGGGGCGGCTCGACGTGGACCGCGTGCTCTATGTGCCGCCGCCCAACAAGAAGGTGATTCTCAACGGCATTTCCTTCTCGCTGAAGCCCGGCGAGGCGCTCGGCATCATCGGCTCGTCCGGCGCGGGCAAATCCACGATCGGGCGCATGCTGGTGGGCTCCATCATGCCGACGGCCGGCAATGTCCGGCTCGACCTCATGGACCTCAAGAACTGGGACCCGCGCCAGCTCGGCGAGAGCATCGGCTATCTCCCGCAGGACGTGCAGCTCTTCCCTGCCTCCATCAAGGTCAATATCGCGCGAATGCGCGAGGACGCGCTGGACGAAGACGTGTTCGAGGCGGCCATGCTGGCCGACATCCACGAACTCGTCGCCTCCTTTCCGCAGGGCTACGAGACCGTGATCGCCGCCGACGGCGCGCCGCTGTCGGGCGGGCAGAAGCAGCGCATCGGTCTCGCGCGCGCCTTCTTCGGCAATCCGCGCCTTGTGGTGCTGGACGAGCCCAATTCCAATCTCGACACGGACGGCGAAAAAGCGCTGGCGCTCGCCATGACGCGGGCGAAGGCCAATGGCACCACGGTCGTCGCCATCACGCAGCGCCATTCGCTCCTGCGCTGCGTCGATCGCATCATGGTGATGGACAAGGGCGCGATCTCCGCCATTGGCGAGCGCAACCAGATCCTGGCGATGATCTCCGGTCAGACCGCCGGCGAGAGCAATGTTCCGGTGCAGAGGAGAGTCCCATGAGCTCCCGTCACGGCGCGATGCACTCGGGCGAGGCGATCGAGGAATGGTATGTCGGCGTGCCTCGCTCGATCCGGGGCATGGTGGTGGGCGGGCTCTGCCTGTCCGTGGTGATCTTCGGCGGTTTCGGTACCTGGGCGAGCACGGCCCCGCTCGCTGCCGCCGTGGTCTCGCACGGCACGTTCGTCGCCACCGGCAAGAACAAGCAGGTGCAGCATTTCGAGGGCGGCATCATCCGCGCTATTCTGGTGCAGGAGGGCGACCGGGTGGAGAAGGGCCAGCCGCTCGTCCTCCTGGACGAGACGGCCGCGCGCACCAATGTGCGCCGGCTGCTTCTGCGCCTCGCCAGCTACGAGGCGCGCGCCAGCCGGCTCCAAGCCATGATCTCGGGCCGCGAGACGCTCGACTTCGGCACGATCGAGGTGGACGAGGAAGACCGCAAGGAGGCCGACCGCATTTTCGAGGGGCAGCGAAACGTCTTCGCCGCCGCGCGCCGGGCGCTGGAGGGGCAGGTCGCCGTGCTCTCGCGCAATCAGGATTCGCTGCGCCGGCGCATGGAGGGCTCGCAGGCCCAGCGCCAGGCGGTGGAGCGCCAAAGCGGGCTGATCCGGCAGGAACTCGCCGCCAAGACCATTCTCTTCAAGCAGGGGCTCTATCGCCGCTCCGATCTCTTCACCGTGGAGCGCGCGGCGGCCGAGGCCGAGGGCGCGCTCGGGCGCATCGAAGGCGAGCTGGGGGACATGCGCTCGCAGATCGCCCGGCTCGACGGACAGATCGCGCAGGCGCGACAGGAGTATCAGCAGGGGGCGACGCAGGAGTTGCAGGGCGTCGAGGCCGACATGGACGACATGCGTGAGCAGCTTCTGGCCGCCCGCAGCGTGCTCGGCCGCACCGAGATCCGCGCGCCGGTGTCCGGCACGCTCGTCAAGCTCAACTACCACACGGCGGGCGGCGTCGTGGAAAGCGGACGGCAGATCGCCGAAATTCTGCCGCGCGACGAAAAGCTGATGATCGAGACGCTGGTGAACCCGACCGACATCAATGGCGTGCGCGCCGGCCAGCCGGCGGGCGTGCGCCTCACCAGCTTCAACCAGCGCACGACGCCCCAGATGCGCGGCCTCGTCACCTATGTTTCGGCCGACACGGTGCCCGACCCCCGGCCGGGCCGGGCGGGGGATGTCTATGTCGTGCGCGTCACCTTGGCCGAGCATGAGGTGGAGCGCGTACCGGGCCTGCGCATCAATCCCGGCATGCCGGCCGACATCTTCATCGAGACCTCGCACCGCACCTTCCTGAACTATCTCGTGAAGCCGGTGCAGGACAGCATGAACCGCGCCTTTCTGGAGCGGTAAACGGCCTCAGCCCCGCGCGTCGGCCGACGGCGCGCGGGTGGTCCAGAGACCGAAGCTCAGGAGATAGGCATAGGCGCCGAACTCCATCGTCTCCTCCATCTCCTGATGCATCCAGTGCTCGGCGGCTTCGGCCAGACCCAGAAGCAGCGCGGCGATGCCGACCGGCCAGACCCAGGCGAGGTTGCGCCAGTCGAGGAAGCTGCGCCAGCGCGGCTGCTTGATGAGGGCAAGCACGCCCGCGCCCAGGAGGACCGCGCCCGCGAAGGGAAACTTCATCGCGCGGTGCAGGCACAGACCGCTGTCGTAGAACGCGCTTTCGCAGGCTGGAATTTCCCGCTGCAAGGCCAGAAGCGACAGCGCGGCCATGGAGACGCAGAACAGCGCCCGCGCATCGCCCGCGCGCCGATAGGCCATCAAAAACACGCCGGCCGCCGCCACGAGAAGCCAGGCTTGTGCGCTTTCGATCGCGCCGTTCTCGGCGAAGAGGGACGAGGATAGCGTGAGAAGACCACGCCCCAGAAGCGGGGACAGAAGGCCGATCAGGCAGGCGGAACTCAACCAGGGAAGCGGCGCGGGGCGAGGCGTTCCGGGCCATGAGGGCAGGACGCTTCGGGCAAGGGACATGGGCGGGCACTCTGATGCGATGCCGCGCCGAGACGATACGCCTCGACGTGATCCAGCGCACTTAGTATGTCAGCCTAACTATCTCGTCCAGACGCCGCTTCTTAGCCGGGAGACGTTTTCGGGAGCAGCGCCGTCCAAGGCACCTCTCTCGAAGGCGTCCAACTGCCGCCGAGTATTTCGGGCGGGCGAGCCCATGCTCGCTCTCCAACCTCGATCTTGCCCTCGCGCGATCATGCTCTCCGCCGCTTTGGAACCTTGGCTTCCCAACGCGAGGCCACGCGGAGCAGGGCCAACTCGCGGCTTCGTCGGCCGAGCCTGACGATCACGCCCTCGGCGCGCGGCAGCGAACGCAGACGCGCGAAACCCGGCGACTTTCACGCTCGCCCGTGCATATTGAGGCGCATCGGGGACGATGCGGGGGCGCAGATGAGCGAGGGGGAGGCCGTGGGCGATCCGGCCCGCGACGAGGAAGCGAGTCGGCAGGGCGCGCCGACCTTGAGCGATGTGGCGCGCGCCGCCGGCGTCAGCCTCGCCACGGCCGACCGTGTTCTCAACCGCCGGCCGGGTGTGCGCCTCGCCACCGTCGAGAAAGTCGAGGCGGCCATGGCGGCGCTGCGTTTCGAGCGCCATCCGGGCGCGGCCGCCTTGGCGCGCCGGGCGCGCTTTCGCGTGGCTGCGCTCCTGCCGCGCGGCGGCAACCCGTTCATCCGCTGCCTTCGGGACGAGCTGGAGCGCGCCGCGCGCCGGCCCGCCAACCGCGCGCTGGCGCTGGAGCCCGCCGATGTCGATACGTTCGACGCCCATGGCTTTGCCGGCGAGATCGCCCGCGCCAGCCAAAGCCATGACGCGATCCTCGCTGTCGGCCTCGACGATCCGGCCGTGGGGGAGGCCATCGACGCGGCCACGGCGCGCGGCGTGCCGGTCGTCACGCTCGTTTCCGACGTGCCGGGTTCCAGCCGCGCGCGCTATGTCGGCATCGACAATCGCGCCGCCGGCCGCGTCGCCGCCGCGCTCACCGGGCGCTTCGCCGGGCCGGAGCCGCGCTCGGTCGCCGTTCTGCTCGGCTCGCGCGCGCTGCGGGATCATCACGACCGGCTGGACGGGTTTCAGGAAACGCTCGCCGCCCGCTTTCCCGCACTGACCCTTTCGGCCGTCCTGGAAGGGCAGGACGACCCGGACGCGGTGCACGCTGCCATGCGCCGCTTCTTGGGCCGTTCGCCCCTGCCCGCCGCCGTCTATAGCGCCGGGGCGGGCAATGCGGGGCTGGTCGCGGCCCTGTCGGACTTCGACCTGCGCCCGCTCGTGATCGCCCATGAGCTGACGGCCGAAACGCGCCCCTTGATCGAAAGCGGCGCGATCGACGCCTTGATCGTGCAGGACCCCGGCCACGAGGCGCGCTCGGCCCTGCGCGCGCTCTCGGCGGCCTTGACCGGCACGAGGCTGGACGAGGCGCAGGAGCGCATCCGCATCGAAATCCTGCTCAAGGACAATCTGCCCTGACCCACCCAAAGCGATTGCGCTTGCGCCCATAGTTGAGGTACGTAGCTCAGCCATGGGGCGCGGCCTTTCGCCGACGCCGGAGGTGAGGACCGCCATGACCCAGGGCAACGGTTTCTTCGGGCTTGATTCCAGCGTGCGTTTCGAAGGGGAGGGGAGCACCAATCCTCTGGCCTTCCGCTTCTACGACAAGAACCGTCAGGTGATGGGCCGGTCCATGGAAGACCAGCTCCGCTTCGCGATCTGCTACTGGCACTCCTTCACCTGGCCGGGCGGCGATCCGTTCGGCGGCGAGACCTTCAACCGCCCCTGGATGCGCCAGGGCGGCGATCCGCTGGCCAAAGCCAAGGAAAAGGCCGAGGTCGCCTTCGAGCTGTTCCGCATTCTCGACGCGCCCTTCTTCTCCTTCCATGACGTGGACGTGGCGCCCGAAGGCGAGACGCTGGCCGAGTCCATCAAGAATCTCAACGAGATCGCCGACATCTTCGAAGAGAAGATGAAGACGCATCGCACGCGCCTTCTCTGGGGCACGGCGAACCTCTTCTCGAACCGCCGCTATATGGCGGGCGCGGCGACGAACCCCGACCCGGATGTCTTCGCCTATGCCTGCGGTCAGGTGAAGGCGGCGATCGACGTCACGCATCGTCTGGGCGGCGAGAACTATGTCTGCTGGGGCGGGCGCGAAGGCTACGAGACGCTCCTCAACACCGACATGAAGCGCGAGCTGGACCAGCTCGGCCGCTTCCTCTCCATGCTGGTCGAGTACAAGCACAAGATCGGCTTCAAGGGCCCGATCCTGATCGAGCCCAAGCCCAAGGAGCCTTCGAAGCACCAGTACGACTTCGACACGGCGACCGTCTTCGGCTTCCTCCAGAAGTACGATCTCGTGAAGGACGTGAAGCTCAATCTGGAGCAGAACCACGCGATCCTGGCGGGCCATTCCTTCGACCACGAAGTGAAGCTGGCCTATGCCAACGACCTGTTCGGCTCGCTCGACATCAACCGTGGCGACGATCTCCTGGGCTGGGACACCGATCAGTTCGCGATGGACGTCAAGGAAATGACGCTCGTCTTCCATGAGATGCTGAAGCATGGCGGCTTCTCGACGGGCGGTCTCAACTTCGACGCCAAGATCCGCCGCCAGTCGATCGACCCGCAGGATCTCGTGATCGCGCATGTCGCCTCGATGGACGCCTGCGCCCGCGCGCTTCTCTCGGCCGAGCGGATGCTCACCGACGGCGCGCTGGAGAAGCCGCTGGCGGATCGCTATGCCGGCTGGGACAGCGCCGAGAACCAGGCGATCCTCGCCGGCCAGTCGAGCTTCGAGGCGGTGGCCGAGCGCGGCCTCGGCCTCCAGCCGCAGCCCCGTTCGGGCCGCCAGGAATATCTCGAAGGCGTCGTGAACCGCTACGTCTACTGATCCCGCCTTCGGGTGAGCGTATCGGGCCGGGCGGACTTTCCGCCCGGCCTTTCCGCGTTTGGGAGGTGTGCCCACGCGCCGCTTGACGATGGCGGCTGACCGGGCCCACATCGAAGCCAACCCAGCGCGACGGACCCTCATGGCTCGAATCGGATATGCACGTGTCAGCACCGCCGATCAGGACCTGACGCTTCAGGTCGAGCGGCTGAAGGCGGCCGGCTGCATGATCATCCGGTCGGAAAAGCAGTCCGGCAAATCCCGAACGGGGCGCGACGAGCTGGAAACGATCCTCCAGTTCCTGCGCGAGGGCGATGAGCTGGTCGTGGTGCGTCTCGACCGGCTGGGCCGATCGACACGCGACGTTCTCAACATCGTCCACGATCTCGACCAGGCCGGCGCGTCCTTGCGCGTGCTCGACCCCGAACTCACCACGAGCGGCGATCTCGGCCGGCTGGTGGTCACCGTGCTCGGCATGGTGGCCGAGATGGAGCATCGCTTCATTCTGGAGCGCCAGCGCGCCGGCATCGAGGCGGCCAAGGGGCGCGGCGTCTACAAGGGCCGCCCGCGCACCGCGCCCAACGAGGAAATCCGCCGCCGCCGCGCTACCGGCATGGGCGTGACGGAGATCGCCCGCGCGCTGAAGGTCTCGCGCATGACGGTCTATCGCGCGCTGTCGCCAGGCGACGGGGCAGAGGCGCCCACTGCCGATCCAGCGGAGCAGCCCGCTGTCGCCGCGCCAAAATCGGGCAAGCCGAAGACTGAGGTTCCGAGCGCCAAGGCCAAACCCGAGACCGCCAAGTCCCGCGCGGCGGGCAGGCCGGCCACCCGAAGCATGCGCCGGCCTGCGTCGCGATCATCGAAATAGGCGCGGTCTCGCAGACCTCGCGCAGTTTGCCGTTGATGGTGCTACAAAAAAGGCCGGTGCGCATCCGCGCTTTCTGCTAGAGGGCGCGTCAGGCGAGCGGAGCCCCGACCGCCTGAAGAGCGCCTGATGGTACGAACCCCGGAACATCCGGCCGTCCGCAGCTTTCTTCTCTCCAGCGAACCCAAGGAGACGCGACCATGCTGACCGAAGCCAAGACCGACGAAATCTCCGAAAAGATCGCCGCGATCTTTCAGGGGATGGAACTGGACGATGTGGCCGGCATCCTGAAGATCCAGCTCGCGATGCTGGTGACGCAGGGCACCGACGACGCCGACGCCGCCATGGAATTCCTCGACGAAATCTATGAGGACGTCGAGCAGATGGTCGAGTCCTTCCCCTTCGGCGAAGAAGGGGACGAGGATGAGGAAGACGAAGAAGACGAAGACGACGACAAGGACGGCAAGCCTTCGGCCAACTGAGGCCGCGCGCCGCCCGACGCGCTCGCCGGAGGCCGGACTGCGCGGCTCTGGCGGTGAAGTGTCGAGTTCTTTCGAGCCATAAGATTTCAAACGGGGCGGCCCATAGAGCCGTCCCGTTTTGCGTTTCGGCCAAGCCTCAGCGAAACGGATGCGGAGGCTTCCCGCCGCGCGAGGGAACCGCCGCGCCGAGTGCGGGCTTTTGCTTCATGCTCTCGGGAGGATGGACGCGATGTACGAGGTTCGGCTCGACCACCCCGCCGATTTCGATGGCTGGCGCGAAGCCGCGCGTCGCGCCCTGGCGCTGGGTGTGCCGCCCGAAGAGTTGAGCTTCACGGTGGGCGAGGGGCCGGCCGGTCTCTTCGCCGAGCCCTTGCCCGACTCGCCCGCTGATGCGCCGGGTTTCTCCGTGCCCCGCAGCTTCCCCGATCTGGCGGTGAAGCTCGTCTGCCATGCCGACCCGGAGCGGTTCGCCTTCACCTATCGCCTGCTCTGGCGCCTGCAGCGCGAAAAGGGGCTTCTGGAGATCGCCGCCGACCCCGACATCGCCCGCGCGCACGAGATGGAAAAGGCGGTGCGCCGCGACAGCCACAAGATGAAGGCCTTCCTGCGCTTTCGCGAGGTCGGAACGGAAGAGGGGAGGCCTGTCTATATCGCCTGGTTCGAGCCCTTCCATCATGTGGTGGAACTGACCGCGCCCTTCTTCATGCGCCGCTTCCCCAGCATGATCTGGACCATCCTGACGCCGCAGCGCTCGGTGCATTGGGACGGGGCGGAGATGACCTTTGCCCCCGGCGCGGACCCCTCGCAGAAGCCGGCCGAGGATGCGGTGGAAGCACTGTGGCTCACCTATTACCGCTCGATCTTCAACCCCGCGCGGCTGAAGGTGAAGGCCATGCAGGCCGAGATGCCGAAGAAATACTGGCACAACCTGCCCGAGGCCGTGTTGATCGAACCCTTGATCCGGGGCGCGGAAGAGGCATCGCGCCGCATGATCGAAACCGCGCCGACCTTGCCGAGTTTGCGTCACGAGAGAGCGATGGAGCGTGGCGAGATGGCAAGAACAGCGAAGGTGCCCGCCTTCAACGGCTTCAACAAGCCGCCGGAGGATCTGGACGAAGCGCGCGAACAGGCGCGCCATTGCAAGGCCTGCCCGCTCTGGGAGCCCGCGACGCAAACCGTTTTCGGCAAGGGGCCGGCCGATGCGCCCGTCATCTTCGTCGGCGAGCAGCCGGGCGATCAGGAGGATCTGGCGGGTGAGCCCTTCATCGGCCCGGCCGGCAAGGTCTTCGACGCCGCGCTCGCCGCTGCCGGCATCGACCGGGCCCAAGCCTATGTCACCAATGCCGTGAAGCATTTCAAGTTCGAGCCGCGCGGCAAGCGGCGCATCCATGCCAAGCCGAACATGGGCGAGGTCAAGGTCTGCCGCTGGTGGCTGGAGCAGGAGCGCGAGCTGATCCGCCCCCGCCTGATCGTGGCGCTCGGCGCGACGGCGGCGGCCTCCGTGCTCGGCCATAGCGTGACGATCCGCGACACGCGCTCGCGCCTCATCGACCTGCCAGATGGCGCGACGAAACTGCTCGTCACCGTCCACCCCGCCTATATCCTGCGTCTGCCGGACCCCGAGGCGCAACGCCGCGAAACGCTGGCTTTCGAAGAGGATATGGGGCGCGTGAAGGCCGAGGTCCCGGAAATCGCCCTCGGCTGAGAGGCGCCCCAAACGAGATGCGGCGGACGATCGCTCGCCCGCCGCGTTTCATGTTCCGTTCGTCCGGCCGCGCGAGGCTGAGCTTCAGCCGCTCATCCGCTCGAAGCTGGAGTCGAGTTCGAGGTTGAAGCCTTCCTTCGTCGGAGCCTGGGCGGCGGCGGGAGCGGCCTTGACCGTGGCGGGCGGGGTGAAGCCCTGCGCCATGGCCTGAAGCTCCCGCACATTGGCCTTGGCGCGAGTCGGAGCCTTGGCGCGCGGCTGGATGGCCGGATGGTCGGCGCGGGGCGCGGCCGGGTGACCGGCGATGCGGAAGAAACTGGCCCGCTCGGCCAGTCGGCGCGCTTCGCCCGACAACTGCTCGGCCGTCACGGACATTTCGTTGGCCGCGCCGCTGGAAGCCTGCGTCACCTCGTCGAGCTGCGTCACGGCCGCAACCGTCTGCTGCGTCACCTGGTCGAGCTGCGTGATCGCTTGGTTGATCTGCTCCGCGCCGATATTCTGCTCGCGGCAGGCGGCGGAGATTTCGGCGACGAGTTCGGCCGTGCGCCGGATGTCGGGCACGAGATTGCCCAGCATCGTGCCCGCTTCTTCGGCAACGCCCAGCGTGTCGCCGGACAAAGTGCCGATCTCCTGCGCGGCCAGTTGCGAGCGCTCGGCGAGCTTGCGCACTTCCGAAGCGACCACGGCGAATCCCTTGCCGTGCTGTCCGGCGCGGGCCGCCTCGATGGCCGCGTTCAAGGCCAGAAGATCGGTCTGGCGGGCGATTTCCTGCACCACGGAAATCTTCGCCGCGATGGTGCGCATGGCCACGACCGACTTCTGCACGGCCTCGCCGCTGCGCGCGGCATTGGTGGCCGCCATGGTGGCGATCTTCTCGGTCTGCGTGGCGTTCTCGGCGTTCTGGCGAATATTGGCGGCCATCTCTTCCATGGCGGCCGAAGCCTGTTCGGTGGCGGCGGCCTGCTCGCTGGCCCCCGACGACAGGCGCTGCGTGGTCGCGGCCTGCTGGGTGGAGCCGGCCGAAAGCTGCTCGGCCGTGACGGCGGCCTGGGTCGAGCCAGCGGCCACCTGCGCGGCGGAATTGTTCACGTCGGACGCGATCTCGGAGAGGTTCTCCACCATCTGGCCCATGGCGCGCTGGAGATCGGCGATCTCGTCCGTTCCCTTGGGATCGAGACGCTGCGTCAGGTCGCCCTGCGCGATGGCGTTGGCGAGCGTGACGGATCGACCAAGACCACGCGAGATGGAGACCGCGATCCAGGTCGCGGCGGCCGCGCCGATCAGAATCGCGCCCACCAGCATCGACAGGAGCCAGAAGCTGGTCGCGCTGTAAGAGGCCTTGGCCTCGGCCAAGGAGTCCTGCGTGATCCGATTGGCCTGCTCCACAGCCTTGTCGAGGCGCGCCAACAAGACATCGGCGACCGGCACCATCTCGTTCACCGTCATATCCTGGCTTTTCTGCATCCAGTTCTGCAGGCCGAGATCGGCTTGCTGGCGCAGCACCTGCGCCAGGTTCCTCCATTGCGCGCGCATGTCCTCCACATCGGGCGCAAGGGAAGCGGGCAGGGCGGTCGCCAGTTCGCGTGACAGCCGTTCGAAGTCAGCACCAGCCGCATTCAGGGCGCCGCTCGCCGCGTCCATCGCCGCATCTTGGGTGAGTGCGACCGTCTGCAGGGCTTCAAGCTGCGCCGTTTTCGCCGCCAGCTTCACGGCATCGAGGATCTCGCGCGCCGTCTCGTCCGCGCTCACGGCCTTCATACGAGCCTGCAGCGTTGCGAAGGAGCGTTCGAGGGAGGCCGCAAGAGGCTGGTAGGCGTTGACGGCCTTCGAGGCCAAAGCGACATCCGCATCCGCCGAAATCGGGAAGAGCTTCTGCGTGATGGTGCGGAACTTCTGCAGATCCGGTTCGACGGTCTGGAAAGACTGCCGATCCTGCGGCTGCATGGAGGTCAGCAGACGCTGCTGCGCCTCGTTCAACTTGTCCCAATTTCCGTCGAACAGCGTCTTCATCTTATCCACGAAGGCGGGGTCGCTGCTGTCCATCAACTGGCGCATGTTCAACGAGATGTCCGCCAAGGCGGCTTTGAAGTCTTTCGCGGCGCTGACCTGCACGAAAGGTCCATTGACGAATTCGCCAAGCGTTTGATTGGATCGCTCGAGGCTGGCAAGCCCGAAGTAACCAATGCCACCCGTCAAGACGAGGACAGCTCCAAAGCTTGCTGCAAGCTTTGTCTTAACGGAGATGCGCATAGACATTCGACCTCAGAATTTAAATTTATATAAGGCTTCAATACAGTGTGGCATCGGCCCATTAATGTGCGGTGAATGCGCGCATGTTTGTGCAGCTATAATGGATGCAATGAATTCTTAAGCATGGGAATTTTTATCTTTGGTCGTCTATCTCGAGTCTTGAATCTCTCGACCGTCGAGGCCGTCCGGTGATGGGCGGCGGAGCGGTTTTGATCATGTCCATGAAAACATTGTGGACGAGCGCGCCGGTGCGCTTTGAAAGCCCATCCCGATCCGCTAGATAAAATGATCCTGAAAGGGTTGGGCTTTTCTGATCGTGGCGTGCCGCGCTCCTGACCCGTTTGCCGCAGAGGTTTAGCTTTGACCAAGGTCGCGGTCGATCTCGGAACCACCGCCACGGGCGAGCCGGCGGAGATGGATCTGGAGGAGCTTCTCTCGACCCGCCTTCTGGTGCAGGGCAATTCGGGCTCCGGCAAGTCGCATCTCTTCCGCCGCATTCTGGAGCAGAGCGCGGGCTGGGTGCAGCAGGCGATCATCGATCCCGAGGGGGACTTCGTGTCCTTCTCCGATCGCTTCGGCCATGTCGTGGTGGATGCCGATCGCACGCCGTCCGAGCTGGGGCGCATCGCCGCGCGCATTCGCCAGCATCGCGCCTCCGTGGTTCTCAATCTGGAAGGGCTCGACGCCGAGGTGCAGATGAGCTGCGCCGCCGCATTTCTGAACGGGCTGTTCGACGCCGACCGGCATCACTGGTTTCCCATGCTGATCGCCGTGGACGAGGCGCAGATCTTCGCGCCCTCCATGGCGGGCGAAGTGGCCGACGAGGCGCGGCGCATCTCGCTCGGCGCCATGACCAATCTCATGTGTCGCGGCCGCAAGCGCGGTCTGGCGGGCATGATCGCGACCCAGCGACTCGCCAAGCTCGCCAAGAACGTCGCCGCCGAAGCGTCGAACTTCCTGATGGGGCGCACCTTTCTCGACATCGACATGGCGCGCGCGGCCGATCTTCTGGGTCTCGACCGCCGGCAGGCCGAGCGCTTCCGCGATCTGGAGCCCGGCCATTTCGTGGCGCTGGGGCCGGCCTTGTCGCGCAAGCCGATCCCCGTGCGCATCGGCCCGGTCGAGACCGCCGGCCGGTCGGGGCGGCCGGTCCTGATTGCGCTTCCCGAGGCCAGCCCCGAGGCTATGGCGGACCTGATCTTCACGGCGGGCGAGAATGAGCCCGACATCCTGCCAGCGCCCGTCCGGCGCGAGCCGCTGCCGACGCGCGAGCTTCTGGAACGTGTGGCGGCCAACCGCGCGAGCGCGCCCGCGCCCCTACGCGAGGAAGAGGCGGTCGAGCCCGATCCGGTGGCCGAGGCCGAGCGGCAGGCCGTGGTGGATGCGATCTTCGCCGATCTGATGGCCGATCCCGAGGCCGCCTTCCGCCCCGTCCAGATGCTCTATCAGGACTTCGTCACCCATTGCCGGCTAAAGCGCGTGGGCGATGGCGGGCTCGATATGGCGGGTTTTCGCCGCCGTCTGGCGCTGGCGCGCGCCGGTGTCGGCGCGGGCGGCGAGGACGAGGGCTGGGCGGAGGTCGTGCGCCGCTCCGAAGAACTGCCGGAGGATATGCAGGGTGTCTATCTTCTGCTGGCTAAGGCGGCGCGCGACGGCGAGCCCTGCCCGAGCGACGAGGTGCTGGCCCGCGCCTATGGCAGCCATTCGCCCTCGCGCGGGCGCTTCCTGCTCACCTATATGTCGGAGCGCTTCTATATCGCCGCCGAGACGGACTTTCGCGGCAACCGCGTCGTCTCCATCGCGGGCACGGACTGGCGCACGGGGGCGGGTCTGTCGGGCAAGCGCGTGCCGGGCACGACGCCGCGCATGCGCCGGGCCTAGGTCCGCCCGCAGAGCTTGGAGGGGTGGCTGGTGGTCTCTATCACCAGCCAAGAACTGAGCGGTGAGAGCACCGGACAAAACCTCGTGCGGTCGGCTGGTCGGGTCTTTACGCCATCCATGGGCGAGCCACTGATCTCGCCCATCCTTCGGACTGCGGCGAATGGTTGCCGATGCTGACCTAGCATCGACTGTGCGTCGCTCCGCGCGGAGTGACGAAAATCCCTCGACCAGCCTCCACCCGGCGGTCTTGGTAGGCGCTCTTCTTCCCCTGAGCATTGTGAAACCACCTAATTTCTGTCGCGCTACGACGGGGTATGTTCTGCTTCCCTGACGATAAGATCCCTCTGGTCGGGCAATCTGCTCAGTTTAAAAGCTTCATGCTCGAGAATTCGGCAGTCTTTGTAGGCGTGCTGGCCGAATCGGATGGATTCCCTCCCCTGTGCCCATGTCTTGTGGCCAATAGTTTCGCAAGGATCGAGAACGCTGGCGGCGATCAGCGCCGATATAGTGCGGGAAGCCGGCTCCTCGTCGCGCGAACGTGAGGTCAACTGACGGTTAAGTTTACGCTTCAGCAATAACTTATTGGAGTTCGATTCAATTGGACCTATTCCAACAAGCCGGTTTTGACGCGTGGGGTGCATAGTCCTCCCATGCCGCGAAAGAGAGCGCGGCGAGGGGAAAAGGGACCAGCCTATGACGATCGATCGCCGCCGTGACATGCAGGAAAAGCTCTTCGTCGCTCGTGAGCGCCGCTCCTTCGAGGACCGCGCCCGTGCCGACCGGATCGTCGGCCTTTGGGCGGCCGAGCAGCTGGGTCTCAAGGGGCAGGCCATCGATGCCTATACGGGTTCGGTGATCGGCGCGGGCGTCGCCCGCCCGGGTGGTCGCGGCGGGTTCGACAAGGTCGCGGCCGATCTGGTGGCCCTCGGCATCTCGGCCGACACGGTGCGCGCCCGCTACGCCATGGCCATGGACGAGGGCGTCATGATCGGTCGCTCGGTCGCGATCGCCAACGCCAATTCGCTTTACGCCTAGACCCTCCTTTAGACCGAGACGCCGAAAAGGCGCAGGCTCCCCAGGATGAAGCCGTCGTTGATCGCAAACGCGATGGCTCCCTCCAAGGCGAGAGCGGTGATAAGGGCGAGCGGAGCAGGAAGCCCGCGCGCCAGGAGGAAGCCCACGGCGACGAACAGCGTGTCGCCGAAGGCATTGAGAATGCTGTCGCCCTCGTAGCTGGGCGTGCCCGGTGCATTGCCGAACAGGGCGATGATGACAGGCGTGTTCTCCATCGCCTCCCAGATCGCGCTGGACGCGAGGGTCGCGAGAACCATCCAGCTGAGCGGCCAATGCGGCGCCATGCGCCCGATGAAGACCGCCAGACCCATTCCGAACATGACATGCAGCGCGGAATACCAATCCGCGAATTGCTGCGAGGCGCCCGGTGAATACGGGTCGCCGTCCCAAAGCGCCAGCGTGCCGCAGGTGCAGGTGAGTGGCCGACCCATCCAGCCGAGCCAAGCCGCCATCGCGGTCAGGATCGCGAGCCCGATCGCCACCTGCACGGGAAGGCTTGTCGGCCCCACGAATCCGCTTCGTGAGCGGTCGTGATGGATCATGTCACTCATCGTCGGGCATCCCATGGGCCGATCGTCCGGGTCGTCCGGCCCACTGTGCCTCGCCATGCGCAGCGTTCCTCGCTTGCATCAAACGCCGCGTTCGGGCGCGAAGTTGCACGGTCGCCCGCGCGACGGGGCGACGCAAGGTGGGCTCGGAAGAGCTGCTGGACGATGGGCCGGGCGTCAGAATTCGTTCCGCTTGCCGATGGAACACACGCGTCGACGCGCCATATGATCGGGCAAGGTCCCGGTCTTCGCGGGCCGCTCCCGCCCGCGATGCTCGATGACCCGCTTTCTTCTCGTGACCCCGCCGCTTCTCAGCCATGTCCGCGCCTTCGAGGCGCTGGGCGAGGCGCTGGTCGCGCGCGGGCACAGGGCGGCGATTCTGCTCAATGCCGGTGGCGCGGCGCTGGTGCGCTCGCCCTGTATCGACCGGTTCGAAGTTGGCCCCGGCGCGGGACCGGCGCAGCTGACCGACCGGCCGACCGGGCTCTTCGGCATCCTGCGCACGGTGCGCGAGGGGGCGTGGCGCACAGAGGCGCTGGTCACGGAAGGCCCGCGCCTTGCCGCCCGCTGGGGCGCCGAGGCGGTTCTGGTCGATCAGATGGAACCGGCCGGCGCGCTTCTGGCCGAGCATCTGGAACTTCCCTTCCTGTCAGCCGCCGCCGCCTTACCGATCGACCCCGACCCCGCCATTCCCGCGCCCTATCTCGGCTGGCCCTATGATCCGAGTCCCGAGGGGCTGAAGCGCAACCGAGGCGGCGAGCGCGTCGCCCGGCTGCTTCTGCGCCGCCAGCGCGAGACGATTCGCGCGGCGTGCTCTCGCCTCGGACTGCCGCTCCGCGAGCGGATGGAGGATTGTCTGTCGCCGCTGGCCAGCCTGTCGCAGACCGTGGCGGGCTTCGACTATCCACGCGCGCCCGCCGCGCGCATCGCCGCGCTCGGTCCCTTTCGCAGCACCAAGGATAATGTGGGCGTCTCGCCGCTGCGAAGCGACGGAATCCGGCCCCTCGTCTTTGCCTCGCTCGGCACCTTGCAAGGGCACAGGCTCGGCCTGTTCCAGACGATCGCCCGCGCCTGCCGGCAGGTCGGCGCGCGGCTGGCGATCGCCCATTGCGGGCGTTTGTCGCCGGCCGAGGCGGCAACGCTCGACGCCGAACTCGTGACCGACTTCCTGCCCCAGCGCGCGATTCTGGCAGAGGCCGATCTCTGCATCTGCCATGCGGGCCTCAACACGGTGCTGGATGCGCTGGAAGCCGGCGTTCCCGTGTTGGCCTTGCCGATCGCTTATGATCAGCCGGGCGTCGCCGCGCGTCTCGTCCATCAGGGCGCGGGCCTCAGCCTGTCCCATCGCCTCCTATCGCCATCCGATCTCGCGCGCGCGCTGCAACGCTTGACGCGGGAGCCCGGCTTTCGGCGCGAGGCCGAGCGTCTTGGCCGCGAGATCGCCTCGGCCGGCGGCGCGACGCGGGGCGCTGAATTGGCCGAGCGCCTCGTCGCCGAGACGCTCGATGGCATCAGCCGGTCCCGCCGTCTCAAACAGCCCGAGCCCGCATGAGCGCAGAAACCTATGATCTGATTCTCGCCGGCGGTGGTCTCGCCAACGGGCTGATCGCCCATCGCCTGCTGGAGCGCCGGCCCGAGCTTCGGCTTCTCGTGGTGGAGGCCGCGCCGCGCCTCGGCGGCAACCACACCTGGAGCTTTCACGACGGCGATCTCTCCTATGTCGAGCATCAATGGATCGACCCGTTCGTCGCGCGCCGCTGGCCGGCCTATGACGTGCACTTTCCTCGCCGCGCACGCCCGGTCGACACCGGCTATGCCTCCGTCTCGTCCGAACGCTTCGCCGATATCCTGACGCCGGCACTCGGCGAGCGGCTTCTCATGGGCACGCCGATCCGCGCGCTGACGGCGCAAAGTGTCACGCTGGAGGACGGGCGAGTGCTTCAGGCGCGCGCCGTGATCGACGGGCGTGGCCAGCGCCGGAGCGCGCATCTGACGCTCGGCTTCCAGAAGTTTCTGGGGCAGGAATGGGAAACGGACGCACCGCACGGCCTGACGCAGCCCATCGTCATGGACGCGACCGTGCCGCAGGCGGACGGCTATCGCTTCGTCTATGTCCTGCCCTTCTCGCCGACGCGGCTCCTGATCGAGGACACCTATTACGCCGATGGCGCGGCGCTGGAGCGCGAGGTCCTGCGCCGCGAGATCGCAGCCTATGCGAACCGACGCGGCTGGCAGCTGAAGACGCTGGTGCGCGAGGAGGACGGCATCCTGCCCATCGCGCTCGGCGGCGACATGGGGCGGCTGATCGAGGAAGCGCAGGGCGTGCCGACCGTCGGCCTCGCCCGCGCGCTGTTTCACCCGACCACCGGCTATTCGCTGCCCGACGCCGTGCATGTCGCCGATCTCGTGTCGGCCGCGCCCGATCTATCGGCCGGGGCGCTGGAGCGCATCCTCTCGCAGCACGCGCGCAATCTCTGGAGCGACCGGGCCTATTTCCGTATGCTCAACCGACTGCTCTTCGGCGCGGGCGAGCCGACCGAGCGCTATCGCATCCTGGAGCATTTCTACCGGCTGCCCGATCCGCTCGTGGCGCGGTTCTACGCCGCACGTCTGGAATTTTCCGACAAGTTACGCATCTTCGTCGGCAAACCACCCGTCTCGGTGCGCGGCGCGCTTCGCATTCTGGCCGCGCCCACCCGTCTCAAGGACAGTGCATGATCGCTCCCACACCCGTCGCCCTGTCCGGCTCCCGGCCGCAAACGGCCATCGTGATCGGATCGGGCTTCGGAGGGCTGTCGCTGGCCATCCGCCTGCAGGCGGCCGGCATCCAGACGACGCTTCTGGAGAAGCGCGACAAGCCGGGCGGGCGCGCCTATGTCTATGAGGATCAGGGCTTCGTCTTCGACGCGGGGCCGACCGTCATCACCGATCCGAGCGCGCTGCAGGAGCTTTGGGCGGCAGCCGGGCGGCGGATGGAAGACTATGTGACGCTCCTGCCCGTCAGCCCCTTCTACCGGCTCTGCTGGGAGGACGGATACCAGTTCGACTATGCCAACGATCAGGCCGAGCTGGACCGGCAGATCGCCGCCAAGAACCCGGCCGATGTCGAGGGCTATCGCCGCTTTCTGGCCTATTCGCGGGCCGTGTTCGAGGAAGGCTATCTCAAGCTCGGCACCGTGCCCTTCCTGCATTTTCGCGACATGATCCGCGCCGGGCCGCAACTTGCCAAGCTCCAGGCGTGGCGCTCGGTCTATGCCAAAGTGTCCGAGTTCATCACGGACGAGCAGTTGCGGCAGGCCTTCTCCTTCCATTCGCTGCTGGTCGGCGGCAATCCCTTCGCGACCTCCTCCATCTATGCGCTGATCCATGCGCTGGAGCGCGAATGGGGCGTGTGGTTCCCCAAGGGGGGCACGGGCGCGCTGGTGCGCGGCATGGTCCAGCTGTTCGAGGATATCGGCGGGCGCGTCGAGCTTTCGGCCGAGGCGGAGCGGATCGAGACGGAAGGGGCGCGCGCGACGGGCGTCGTCCTGAAAGACGGCCGGCGCTTCGCGGCCGATCTCGTCGCCTCCAACGCGGATGTCGTGCACACCTATGCTGGGCTGCTCGGCCACACGCCGCGCGGCGAAAAGGAGGGCAAACGGCTTAAGGGCAAGCGCTTCTCCATGTCGCTCTTCGTCCTCTATTTCGGACTCAAGCGGCACCAGCCGCAGCTTCAGCACCACACGGTCCTGTTCGGCCCGCGCTATCGCCCGCTGATCAACGAGATCTTCAAGGCGAACACGCTGGCCACCGACTTCTCGCTCTATCTGCACAGCCCCTGCGCGACCGACCCTTCGCTCGCGCCTGATGGTGCGGGCAGCTATTACGTGCTCTCGCCCGTGCCTCATCTCGGCAATGCGCCGCTCGACTGGAGCGTGGAAGGGCCGCGCTATGCCGACCGCATTCTCGACTATCTGGAAGCGCGCTACATGCCGGGCCTGCGCGCCGATCTCGTGACGCAGCGTATCTTCACGCCGAACGATTTCCAGAGCGAGCTGAACGCTCATCACGGCTCGGCCTTCTCGCTCGACCCCGTGCTGACGCAATCGGCCTATTTCCGAGCCCACAATCAGGACGATGCGATCCGCAATCTCTTCTTCGTGGGCGCCGGCACGCATCCGGGCGCGGGTGTTCCGGGCGTCGTCGGCTCGGCCAAGGCGACGGCCGGCCTGATCCTGAACCAGGCGGCATGAGCACAAAGGAAGCGGGAGAACTCGATCGGTTCGCAGAAGCGTCGATCGCTCAAGGGTCGAAGAGCTTCGCCGCCGCCGCGCGCCTGTTCGACGCGGAGACGCGGCGCGATGTCATGCGCCTCTACAGCTGGTGCCGCCATTGCGACGACGTGGTGGACGGGCAGGAGGGCGGGCAGGGTCATGTCGCCTCGCCCGAGCCGCCCGAAGCCCGCATTGCCGGGCTCCGGCGCGACACCGCGCGCGCTCTGGCGGGCGAGGCGAACGGCCTTCCGTTGAGCTTTCGTGCGCTGGGCGCGGTCGCCCGGCGTCACGCCATGCCCGCTAGCCTCTTCGAGGAGCACCTGAACGGCTTCGCGCTCGACGTGGAGGGACGGCGCTACGAGACGCTGGACGAGCTTCTCACCTATTGCTGGCATGTGGCGGGCGTCGTCGGCGTCATGATGGCGCGTGTCATGGGCGCGAGGGACGAGGCCGTGCTCGACCGCGCGGCCGATCTCGGCCTTGCCTTCCAGCTCACCAATATCGCGCGGGATGTGGTGGCCGATGCCGGCGAGGGACGCGTCTACCTGCCGCTCTCCTGGCTGCGCGAAGAAGGGCTTTCGCCGGACGATCTCCTCGACCCGGCCAAGGCGGAGGTCGTCGCCCGGCTGCGCGCCCGGCTCGTCTCGGCCGCCGAGCCCTATTACGCCTCGGCCCGCATCGGCATCGACCATCTGCCCCGCCGCTCGGCCTGGGCCATCGCTACGGCCGCGCTCGTGTATCGCCGTATCGGGCTGAAGCTCGTCGCGCGGGGCCCGGCCGCGCATGGCATCAGAATCTCCACGAGCGGGCCGGAGAAGCTCGCAGCCATCGTTTCAGGCGCGCGCATCGCCTTTGCCCCCCGCCGCCCCGGCGGGCCGGCCCGCGACAGGACGCTCTGGCAGCGGCCCACTATGAGCCTGCATTCCGCTGCAATGTGATCGGCCTTTTCCATGACAGACGAGACTCCTAAGCTTCGCTGAGCCAGTGGAGAGGGAAGCGGCATGTCGCGAATGATTCAGGAAGCGGATCAAGAGACGGTCTGGGCGGAGGTCGATGCCTATCTCGGCCGGGAACTGCACCTGACCGACCCCGTGCTGGAGGCGGTTCTCGCGGCCAATGCCGTGGCAGGGCTGCCGGCCATCGATGTCTCGCCCGCGCAAGGGCAGATGCTCGCTCTCTTCGTGGCGATGGCGAAGGCCGAGCGCATTTTGGAAATCGGCACGCTCGGCGGTTTCAGCACGATCTGCATGGCCCGCGCCCTGCCGGAAGCGGGTCGTATCGTCACGATCGAGCGGGAGTCGGTCCATGCCGAAGTCGCCCGTGCCAATTTCGAACGCGCCGGATTACAGGAGCGAATCGACCTGCGTCTGGGCGCGGCGCTGGACGTGCTGCCGGACCTCGAAGGGCCGTTCGATCTCGTCTTCATCGACGCCGACAAGCCCAGCAATCCCTTCTATTTCGAATGGGCCATGCGCCTGTCGAAGCCCGGCACGGTGATTATCTTCGACAATGTGATCCGCAAGGGCGCGGTGGTGGACGAGGCCAGTCTCGACGCGAACGTTCAGGGCGCGCGGGTGGCCATCCGGCTCTTGGGCAGCGATCCGCGCCTCAAGGCGACGGCCCTGCAAACGGTCGGCTCCAAGGGCTGGGACGGGTTCGCGCTGGCGGTGGTCGCCTGACCCGCTGCGCCCTCAGACGGCGCCGAGTTCCAGTTCGCGTCGCTTTTCGGCCTCCACGAGATGACGCGGGCCGATGGATCGGTCGAACACCTGCACGAGAAGGGCTTCCAGTCGCGAGGCGGGGCCGAGCGCGCTGACGAGATAAGCGCGCGCTTCGTCCACATGCCGGTCGATTCGCCGTCCCACCTGCTCGGGGCCGATGATGGAAACGATGGTGGACTTCAGCGAATCCTTGCCGGTGTCCTTGCCGATCACGACGGCGCTGGGGCCGGCGGCATCCAGAAGGTCGTCCAGGAGCTGGAAGGCAAGGCCCAGCTCGCGCGCGAAGCCCTGTAGGGCGGCTCGGACCTCGGGTTTGGCGCGGCAGAGAACGGCACCCAGTTCCACAGCGGCGGTAAAGAGCGAACCGGTCTTAAGGCCGTTGGCCGCATCGATCTCGCTGACCGGACGCGGCCCGCGCCCGCCGCGCAAATCCTGATACTGGCCGGCGACGAGCCCGCGCGCGCCCACCGCATCCGCCAGAACCGCGACGCATTCGCCCCGCTGCGCGCTGTCGGCGCCTTCCAGCCGGGCCAGCGTGCCATAGGCCTGCGAAAGAATGGCGATGGCGCAGAGCACCGCGACATCCTCGCCATGGGCGCGGTGCAGGGTCGGGCGTCCGCGCCGAAGCTCGGCATCGTCCATGCAGGGCAGGTCGTCGAGGATCAAGGAGGCGGCGTGCACCATTTCCAGCGCGCAGCCGGCGTCCATCGCCGCCTCGCGCGGGCCGCCCAGAGCCTCGGCCACCAGCAGCGTCACGAGCGGGCGCAGCCGCTTGCCGGGCGCCAGGACCCCGTCCCGCAGCGCGATGTCCAGAGAGGACTGGCCCTCCACCACGCAGGGCATGAGTTCGGCCAATCGGTGATCCACCTCGGCGAGAAGGTCGCGGGTCGTCTGCGGTCCGGCTGTCATCGTCGCGTCGCAACCTTCTTCAATCGTCGAGGGCAGCCCGTCGCCTGCACACAAAACTCGATGTAAATTAGTAGCACTCCAAAAGTGTTCGGGAAGTGCGTTATCAGCCTTACGACCTATGTCTGCGACGATAGGACATAGAGCGCCGCTTGCTGTTCGCGAGCGCAAGGCGACATAAATCGAAGCGCTGCCGCGCCGAATCGCGACTGCCAGAAGGAGTCCTCCGTGCCAGAGGCCGATATTCGTTCACGCAAGGGTGATCATCTCGACATCGTCTTGCGCCCGGCCCTCGTCTCGGCGCGCGTCAACGCAGGCTTCGACGCAGTGCGTTTCGAACATGCCGCTCTGCCGGAGGTCGATCTGGACGAGATCGATCTGTCGACGCAGTTCCTGGGTCGCCGGCTCGGCGCGCCTATCCTCATCTCCTCGATGACGGGTGGTATGGAGCGCGCCGCGCGCATCAACCTGAGGCTGGCGGAAGCTGCGCAGGTGCTGGGTCTGGCGCTGGCTGTGGGCTCGCAGCGCATCGCCATCGAGGGGCGCGGGCAGGGCGGGCTCGACGGCTCGCTGCGCCGCGCCGCGCCCGATGTGCCGATCCTCGCCAATATCGGCGGCGCGCAGCTTCTGGCCGGCTGGGGCCTCGACGAGGCGCGCCGCGCCGTGGAGATGATCGAGGCCGATGCGCTGATCGTCCATCTGAACCCGCTGCAGGAAGCGGTGCAGCCGGAAGGCGACCGGCGCTGGCGTGGGCTTCTGCCCGCCATCGAGGCGCTGGCGCGAGACCTTGGACGCCCCATCGTCGCCAAGGAGGTCGGTAACGGCCTGTCGGGCCGACTTGGCCGCAGGCTGATGGATGCGGGCGTTCATGCGCTGGATGTCGCCGGGGCAGGGGGCACGAGCTGGGCGGCCATCGAGGCCGAGCGGCTTCAGGACCCTGTCGCGAGGGCGACGGCCCTGCTCTTCGCCGACTGGGGCATTCCGACCGCGCGCGCCATTCGGGACGTGCGCGCAGCCTGCCCGGAGGCCGTGGTGATCGGCTCGGGCGGCGTGCGCCATGGGCTGGATGTGGCGAAGGCCATTCGCCTCGGCGCCGACCTCGCCGGCCAGGCGGCGGCCGCTCTGCCGGGGGCCGATCATTCGACCGAGGCGGTCGTGGCGCATTTCCGGGAGGTGATCCAGCAATTGCGCATCAGCTGCTTCTGCACCGGCTCGCGCGATCTCGCAGCGCTGCGGCAAGCACCGCTCCTGTCCGACGAGGGCTGAAACGAAGCCGGCCGATTTTTCCGGTTTGCGCTGCGGCCGGCTTCCTTTATCCAAACGCCATCCGACGGGTTCCCATGGGAGGATGCATGACCGCCACGCTCGAGGAGTTTTTCGCTCCCTTTGCCGCCAGGAGCCCGATCGGGCGCGACGTCGCCGCGCTGCTGACGGAGCTGGCCGGGGCGGCCGCGAGCCTCCAGACGCTGATCAGCTCGGGCGGTGCGATGGGCGGGGCCAGCGCGACCTCTCCCGAGGGCGCGGCCAATGGCGGCGGCGATGTGCAGAAGGTCTTGGACCTCGAAGCCGATCGCCTCTTCGTGGCGGCCGCTCGCGCCGCGCCGGTGGCCTTCTACGGCTCCGAGGAACAGGACGAGGCCGTGGCGATGCAGCCCGAGGGCACGCTCGCGCTGGCGATCGACCCGCTCGACGGCTCGTCCAATATCGAGACCAATGTCTCCATCGGCACGATCTTTTCCGTGCTGCCGGTCGAGGCCGAGCACCGGGCCGATCCCGCCAGCGTCTTCCGCCAGCCCGGCCGCCGTCAGCTGGCCGCCGGTTTCTTCGTCTATGGGCCGCAGCTGCTGCTGGTCGCGACGGTCGGCGAGGGGACACATGTCTTCGGCTGGTCGCCCGAGACGCGGCGCTTCACCTTCGCGCAGACGCTGCGCATTCCCGAAGACGCCAAGGAATATTCGATCAACGCCTCGAACGTTCGCCATTGGGACGCGCCGGTGCGCCTTTATGTCGATCGGTGCCTGGCCGGCAAGGACGGCCCGCGCGGGCGCGACTTCAACATGCGCTGGGTCGCCTCCATGGTGGCGGACGCCTATCGCATCTTCGTGCGCGGCGGCGTCTATCTTTATCCGGGCGACAGCCGCAAGGGCTATGCGCAGGGGCGCATCCGCCTTCTCTACGAGGCGAGCCCGGTGGCCTTCTGCGCCGAGCAGGCCGGCGGTGCGGCGACGGACGGCATCCATCCGATCCTCGACATCGTGCCCGAAGGGCTGCACCAGCGCACGCCCGTCGTCTTCGGCTCGCGCAACGAGATTCTGGAGATCGGCCGTATCATGGCGGACCCCGACAGCCTCGCCACCGAATCCCCGCTTCTCCTGCATCGCCCGACCGGCGGAATCTGAGCATCATGGCCGCAGACCTCGTTATCGCCCCGTCCATCCTTTCCTCCGACTTCTCGCGCCTAGGCGAAGAAATCGCGGCGGTCGATCGCGCCGGGGCGGACTGGATCCATCTCGACGTGATGGACGGGCACTTCGTGCCCAACATCACCTTCGGCCCACCGGTCGTGGCGGCCGTGCGGGGCGCGTCGAAGAAGTTCTTCGACGCCCATCTCATGATCGAACCGGCCGATCCCTATCTCGAAGCCTTCGCCAAGGCGGGCTGCGACGGCATCACCGTCCATGCCGAAGCAACGCGCCATCTCGACCGCTCGCTGCAGGCGATCCGCGCGCTCGGCTGCAAGGCGGGCGTCGCCATCAACCCGGCCACGCCCGAAACGGCGATCCAATACGTGCTCGACCGCGTCGATCTCGTTCTGGTGATGACGGTCAATCCCGGCTTCGGCGGGCAGAGCTTCATCCGCTCGACACTGGACAAGATCGGGCGCGTGCGCGCCATGATCGGCGACCGGCCCATTCGGCTTCAGGTGGATGGTGGCGTCGCGCCCGATACGATCGGGGAGATCGTGGCTGCCGGAGCCGATACGTTCGTGGCTGGCTCGGCCGTCTACAAGGGCGGCAACGAGGACGCCTATCGCGCCAACATGGATGCGCTGCGGAAAGCTGCCGGGCGCGGCTGACGAGACTGGGTTTCGCGACAGGAGGATTTGAAGCAGTGCCATCTGGCTTCAAGTCCTTCTCAACTCGACGTGATAATGCTGCCTGATCGAAAGGCTTTTCACAGTCGAAACACCCGGTCCCGGCGCGCTTGTACCGATTTAAACTGTGACCCCGGCCTGATCGGCCGATGATTTTCTTCGCAGGTGCGTTCGAAATCCTCGGACGCCCCGTTGCGTCTGGCTGAAAACAACACACCTATCTGCCGCGTCGCGTCGTGGGGACGGTTGCGAACGGCCGTCTCGCGGACAGGCCATCGGAAGCCCCGCACTGGGTCCGGAGATGGTCCTCGCGAGACGGAAGGAAACACGCGGACGGATCGTCCGCCGCCAAGGAGGGGTCGTTGGACCAGACATTATCGAATGCAGCCGCGGACACCGCGCTGACGGGCATTGCGCCCGACACCGTGCCGACCTGGGTCTGGCTCGCGACGCTCGGGGCGATCGCGGCCCTGTTCATCTTCGACTTCCTGACCCATGTCCGAAAGCCGCATGAGCCGACCTTCAAGGAAGCGGCTCTCTGGTCCACCTTCTACGTGGCGCTGGCCCTCCTGTTCGGCTGGGGCGTCTGGCATTTCTGGGACCGCGAGCACGGCGTCGAGTATTTCGCCGGCTTCATCACCGAGAAGTCGCTGTCGGTCGACAATCTCTTCGTGTTCGTCATCATCATGAAGAGCTTCCGCGTTCCGGCGGCCTACCAGCAGAAGGCCCTGCTAATCGGTATCGTGATCGCGCTTATCATGCGCGGCATTTTCATCGCGCTCGGCGCCGCCGCCATCGAACGCTTCTCCTGGGTGTTCTACCTCTTCGGCCTGTTCCTTCTTTGGACGGCGTGGAAGCTCGTGGTGGAAAGCCTCAAGCACACCAAGTCCACGGACGAGGACTACGAGCCCAACGGCGTGGTGAAGTGGTTCCAGCGCCATATGCCGACCACCGACGATTACCGTGGCAACGCGCTGACGGTGATCGAGAACGGCAAGCGCATGTTCACGCCGATGGCGATCGTCATCCTGGCGCTCGGCATGACGGATCTGCTCTTCGCGCTGGACTCGATCCCCGCGATCTACGGCCTGACCGACGCGCCTTATATCGTCTTCACGGCGAACGCCTTCGCGCTGCTTGGCCTGCTGCAACTCTACTTCCTGCTGGGCGGCCTGCTCGATCGTCTGGTCTATCTGGGCATCGGCCTGTCGCTGATCCTCGCCTTCATTGGCGTGAAGCTCATCATCCATGCGATGGAAGCCAACACGCTGCCTTTCCTGAACGGTGGTCAGCCGATCGAGGGACTGCCGCATATCGAGACGGGCTTCTCTCTGTCGGTGATTGTCGGCATCCTCGTCGTCACCACGGTGGCGAGCTTGCTGAAGAGCCGGTCAGACGCCCGCAAGTTGCGGTAGAAACACACCTTTCTGTGATGAATTGAGGAAGGCCGGCACCACGCCGGCCTTCTTCGTTAAAAATGAGTTGGGATAAGGAGAGGCTGCCTCTTCTTTTTGCTTGCCTGTTTTTCGATAAGCCCCTCACATACCCTCATCGCCGCGAGGTGTTGAAAGCGCGTTCAGTCGACATGCAACTGTCATGCGACCATGATAGCCGGCAGGCCGCGCACGGTTCGCACAAGCAGGGAACCGGCCGACACTGCGGCAATCGAGGGAGAGGGCCCGACATGATCCGGACATTGAACCACGGCGTTTCCATTTTGGCCGTCGCGGCTTTCGCGTTTTCCGCCGCCATTCCGGCCGCCCGCGCCCAGTCGATGGACGAACTGGTCGCCGCCGCCAAGAAAGAAGGGCAGCTCACCACGATCGCCCTGCCGCATGACTGGTGCAACTACGGCGCGATGATTTCGGGCTTCAAGGCCAAGTACGGCCTTCAGGTCAACGAACTGAACCCCGATGCCGGCTCGGCCGACGAGATCGAGGCCATCAAGGCCAACAAGGGCAATACCGGCCCCCAGGCGCCCGACGTGATCGATGTCGGCCTGTCCTTCGGCCCGCAGGCCAAGACCGACCAGCTCGTTCAGCCCTACAAGGTTGCGACCTGGAGCGAGATCCCGGACGACGCCAAGGATGCCGAGGGCTACTGGTATGGCGACTACTATGGCGTTCTCACCTTCGAGGTGAACAAGGACATCGTGAAGGACGCGCCCAAGGATTGGTCCGATCTTCTGAAGTCCGACTATTCCAACTCCATCGCGCTGGCCGGCGATCCGCGCGCCTCCTCGCAGGCGATCCAGGCGGTCTATGCCGCCGGTCTTTCGGCCAAGCCGAACGGTACCGCGACGGAAATCGCCGATGCTGGCCTCGACTTCTTCAAGAAGCTGAACGCCGAAGGCAATTTCGTCCCCGTCATCGGCAAGCCCGCCTCGCTGGCGCAGGGCACGACGCCCATCATGATCCGCTGGGACTACAACGCCCTGGCCGGCCGCGACACGCTGAACGGTAACCCGCAGGTCGAGGTCATCGTGCCCAAGACGGGCGTCGTCGCCGGCGTCTACGTTCAGGCGATCAGCGCCTTCGCGCCGCATCCGAACGCCGCCAAGCTCTGGATGGAATATATCTATTCCGACGAGGGCCAGCTCAACTACCTCAAGGGCTATTGCCACCCGATCCGCTTCAACGCGATGGCCAAGGCCGGCAAGATCCCGCAGGATCTGCTCGACAAGCTGCCCCCGGCCGCCGACTACGAGAAGGCCAAGTTCCCGACGCTGGCCGATCAGAACGCCGCCAAGGCCGAGATCACCACCAAGTGGGACGAAGTCGTCGGCGCCAAGGTCCAGTAAGACCATCTCGAAAGGCCGCTCGATCCATGGGCGGCCTTTTCGCATACCCCGCCCGTCCGGCCCCCTCGGGGCGGGCGTGCGACTGAACACGAAAGGGAACGTTACCGCCTCGCTATCTCCTCAGGATGGCGTCCCAGGCGCGAGCGTCTCGGCAGCGCTGTGAGGTGAGCTTGTCGTCAAGCGTCGGAATTCTTCAAGCGAGCGAGAGTGGGGCTGGTACGGCCGGCCCTTTGGCGGAGCGGCGAGCCAAGCTTTCCATGGCGTGGCTCGGCGTCGTGCCGTTTCTCCTGTTCGCGCTTCTGTTTCTGATCGGGCCGACGCTCTACCTCATCATCGGCGCTTTTCAGAATCCGGCCGGCGAGTTCACCTTCGCCAATCTGACCGCCCTGTTTCAGCCGCAGATTCTGGCGGCCTACTGGATCTCGATCCGCATCAGCCTGGCCTCCGCCGGGCTCGGCGCTTTGATCGGCTTCTTCGTCGCCTATGCCATCGTGCATGGCGGACTGCCCTCCTGGGTGCGCTCCAGCACGGTCACCTTTTCGGGCGTCGCGTCCAATTTCGCGGGCATCCCGCTCGCCTTCGCCTTTCTGGCGACGGTCGGCCGGCTCGGCCTCGTCACCTGGTTCCTGAACGAGGCCTTCGGCCTCAATATCTACCGGATGGGCTTCAATCTCCTGAGCTTCTGGGGACTGACGCTCACCTATCTCTACTTCCAGATTCCGCTGATGGTGCTCATCATCGCGCCGGCGCTGGATGGTTTGAAGCGCGAATGGCGCGAGGCTTCCTCGATTCTGGGCGCGACCAACTGGCAATATTGGCGCATGATCGGCCTGCCCGTGCTCTTCCCGAGCCTTCTCGGCTGCTTCCTGCTGCTCTTCGCCAACGCTTTCGGCGCCATCGCCACGGCCTATGCACTGACGGGCTCCTCGCTCAACATCGTGCCGATCCTGCTCTACGCGCAGATCCGGGGCGACGTGCTCTACAATCCCAATCTCGGCTATGCGCTGGCCTTCGGCATGATCGTCATCACCGGCTGCTCCAACCTCCTTTACATCTGGCTGCGCTCGCGCGCGGAACGGTGGCTCAAGTGAAACCGCATCGCGTCAGTGCCACGATCGTCGTTTGTCTGGCGGCGCTTTATTTCCTGCTGCCACTCTGGGCGACCTTCCAGTTCTCGCTCTCCATGCTGCGCGGCACCTGGAGCTTTCAAGCCTACAAGGTCGTCTTCGCCGACCAGCGCTTTCAGGAGACGTTCCTGTTCTCGGCCGTGGCGGCGCTCGCCACGATCGTGCTGGGGGCGCTCCTCGTCGTGCCAACCGCCTATTGGGTTCGCCTGAAACTGCCGCGCTTTCGCCCCGTGGTGGAGTTCATCACGCTCCTGCCGCTGGTGATCCCGCCGATCGTGCTCGTGTTCGGCTATCTCCGGCTCTACAATTCCTCCTCCTGGCTGCCCTTTACCGATACGGTGGCCGGTACCAACGTGCTGCTCGTCTTCGGCTATACGGTTCTGGCGCTGCCCTACATGTATCGCGCGGTGGACACGGGACTTCAGGCCATCGACATCCGCACGCTGACGGAGGCGGCCGAAAGTCTGGGCGCCAAGCGCGGGGCCATTCTCTGGAACGTCATCCTGCCCAATGTCCGCCCCGCCGTCCTGTCGGGCGCGTTCCTGACCTTCGCCATCGTGATCGGCGAGTTCGTTCTGGCGAGCCTTCTCAACCGGCCGGCCTTCGGCCCCTATCTCCAGAATGTCGGCGCCAACCGCGCCTATGAGCCGGCGGCGCTCGCCGTGATTTCCTTCGCCGTCACCTGGGCCTGCATGGTCCTGTTGCAGATGGCCGGCGGCCGGGCGCCGGGCAAGCCACGCATGCGCCTTTTCTCCTTTCCCTCTCGCAAGCGAGCGTCCGCATGAGTTTTCTGACGATCGAAGGCGTTCGCAAGAGCTTCAACGGCACGCCGGTCCTGCGCGAGTTCGACCTGTCGGTGGAGCGCGGCGAGTTCGTGTCCTTCCTCGGGCCGTCCGGCTGCGGCAAGACCACCATGTTGCGCATCGTCGCCGGCTTCGAGACCCCGAGCGCGGGCAGGGTGCTGATCGCCGGCGAGGATGTCACCCTGACCCCGCCCAACGCGCGGCGCATCGGCATGGTGTTTCAGGCCTATGCGCTGTTTCCCAACATGACGGTGGGGGACAATGTCGGTTTCGGCTTGAAGATCGCCGGCATGGGCAAGGCGGAGATCGGCGCGCGGGTGGACGAGATGCTGCGCCTCATCAAGCTGCCGCATCTGAAAGACCGCTATCCCTACCAGCTGTCGGGCGGCCAGCAGCAGCGCGTTGCGCTCGCCCGCGCCATCGCGCCCAAGCCGCGCGTGCTTCTGCTCGACGAACCGCTCTCGGCGCTCGACGCCAAGATCCGCGTGTCGCTACGCGAGGAAATCCGCGAGCTTCAGCGCGAGCTTGGCATCACCACGATCTTCGTCACGCATGATCAGGAAGAAGCCCTGTCCATGTCGGATCGGATCGTGGTCATGAGCGAGGGGCGGATGGAGCAGGTCGGCACGCCCTTCGAAATCTACAACCGCCCACGCACCCGCTTCGTTGCCTCCTTCGTCGGCACGCTCGGCCTCTTGGAGGGCGAGGCCGCGCAGGGCGACCGCGTGATCGTCGCCGGGCAGGAAATCCAGGCCGAAACGCCGGGGGCCGCGCCCGGCAGCCGCGTCACGCTGGCGCTGCGGCCAGAGGCCCTGTCGCTTCAGCCCAATCTCGACCGGCGCAACCGGCTGAACGGCGAAATCGTGGATGTCGCGTTTCTCGGCTCGGTCGTGCGCATCCGCGCGCGCTTCGGCGAGAACGAGCTGTTGATCGACACGTTCAACGACCCCGCCGCGCCGCCGCCGCCGCGCGGCGACAAGGTGAGCGTCTATTTCTCGCCCGATGACGTGCAGTGCCTCGATGCGGCGACCGGCGCGAGCCATCGCCCGCTGCCTGGCATGGCCGGCGTTTCCAGCGCGCCGGCGCTGGCCGAGGTGCGCTGAGCGGCGAGCCGATCTACGCCGCGATCACAGACTTGAGAGGCCCTTGTAAGCCTTCGGTGTCGCCCGACATGATAAACTGGCCACTGGATTGGCCCCATGGGCCGGTCGGGCGCTAAGAGGTTTCACATTGAACGTGTATGACGGAACGGCCGAACTCGCGGCGGGGCCTCTCCTTTTCGCGCGCGGGGCGGACGAGGCCGTCTGTCGTGCGGCCGTGGTTTGCGTCACGCGGTCGGGCGATCCGGCTCCCACCATTGTGGTGCCGGACGGCAAGGCCACCGCGCCGCTGCGCCTCGCCGCGCTGTTCGAGCATGACGTCTGGCGCGCCGACCTCTCGCTGCCCGCCCGTGCGGGCGCGTCCTATGAGGTGAACGGTCGGCTCCATCCCGTCGTAACGCGGTTCGAAGGCGATACCACGCTCGCTTTCGTGTCCTGCAACGGGCAGGAGAATGGCGACGAGGCGCGCTCGCACGAGGATCGCGACGTGATGTGGCGTCGGCTCTGGAGCGAGCACCAGCGCCGGCCCTTCGCCCTGCTGCTGCATGGCGGCGACCAGCTCTATGCCGACGAGGCTTCGAGCGCGCATCCCGAGGTCGCGCGTTGGGCCGAGCTTGCCCTCGACGAAAGACCATCCGTGGTCTGGACGGACGAGATGGAAGAGGCCGTACGTTTCTACTTCTTCCGCCGCTATCTCGACCTTCTGCGCCAGCCCGCCGCCGCCTCGCTCTTTGCCCACGTCCCCTCGCTGATGATCTGGGACGATCACGACATTTTCGACGGCTGGGGCAGCCATCCGCCCATGCTGCAGGAAAGCCCCGTCGCGCTCGGGCTGTTCAAGGCCGCGCGCGAGATGTTTCTTCTGTTCCAGCTAGGCGCAAGCGAAGCGCATCTGCCCGGCACCTGCCCGGATCGCTCCGGGCGGAGCTTCACGCAGGCCGCGCATTTCCCCGGCCTGTCGGTGATCCTGCCCGATCTGCGCTCCGAGCGCCGGCCCGATCGCGTGATGGGCGAGGCCGGCTGGGCCGCCTTCGACGCGGCGCTGGCGCGAGCGCCTGCCGGCGCGCGGCGGGTCATCGTCTCCAGCGTGCCGGCGCTCGGGCCGCGTCTCAGCCTCGTGGAGGCGCTGCTCGATTTCTATCCCGGCCAGCAGCAATACGAGGATGATCTGCGCGACCAGTGGCAGAGCCGGGCGCACCGGGCGGAATGGCGGCGCTTTCTCGCTGCGCTGGAAGGCGAGGCCGTCTGCCGCCGCTCGCCGGTGACGATCGTGTCGGGCGAAATCCATCTGGCAACGCGCGGCACGATGGAGTGCCGGGAGGGCGTCCTGATCCATCAACTCGTCGCGTCCGGCATCACCCATCCCAAACCGCCCCGCGCGCTGGGCCTTGGCCTCGGCCTTCTCTCGCGTCTGGGCGAGTCGCCGCTCAAGGGCCGCAAGATTCGCCTGCGCCCGCTTCCGGGGCAGAACGCAGTCTACACCGCCGATCGCAACTATCTCGTGCTGACGCGTGAAGAAGGGCGCTGGCACACCGCGTGGGAGCTGGAAGAGCGGGGGCGAACGCCCGCGCTGGCTTTGGATTAGAAGCATCTCGGCAATGGGTGCGGCTTCTGCCGGCTGGGGCGGCGAGCGTAGCGCTGCCGCCGACGCAACCATGGCGCTGGCTGGAGCCTCAGCCGGTCATCAGTCCGGCTGAGTGGGGCTGCTCGGGCGCTCCCCAGCCCCTAGCGCTGGCCTGCCGTGTTGACGCCGAAGGAATAGATCGGCGCATGGGCGACGGCTGAAAGATGGGGCGCTGCCGCCGCGGGGCCGTTGCGCTCCCAGCCATTGGCGAGGTCGCGCGCCAAGGTCTCGCCCTCGCTCCAGCGCCCGAAGCCGCTCGCCCGGTTGATATGGCCGGCGTCGCCCAGATCGATGAAGCCCGAGCCCCAGGCCTGCGCGAAGGAGCGGGCCGTCGGCAGGCTCATATAGGGATCGTTGCGCGAAGCCACGACCACGGAGGGAAAGGGCAGGGCCTCGCGCGGAATGGGCGCGAAGGACAGGAAGCGCGGGTCGCTGCGCGCCATGCGCGCGGAATCGGCCGGGGCGACGAGCAGCGCGCCCGCCACATGCTCGGCCGAAGGGCGCGAGGCCAGATGCGCCACCAGAATGGCGCCCAGACTATGGGCAACGAGAACGGCGCCCGGCGCGGCGGCGAGATGGGCTTCCAGCGTGTGAAGCCATTCGCTGAGGATCGGGTTCTCCCAATCCTCCTGCTCGACCAGAAGGGCGTCCGGGTCGTTTTCGGTGAGATGGCGCTGCCAATGTCCGTTTTCCGAGCCGCGCCAGCCGGGAATGACGAGAATGCGAGCCATGGGTTCGGTTCTCCCTCTGGGGCGCGCGACGATCGCGCCGGTTTCGTAAGAGACTCTTTCGGGAGCCCGTCGGGCTTTCGAAACAGCGTGTGAGGGACAATCTACCGGCGAGGTCGATCATTTCGAAACAAACCCATGCTGAAATCCGCCGGGGAGGCGAATGACAGTTCCCCGAAATTCGCCTCCCGCAGCATCAGCCCGGGATGACGCGCAGCATCAGCCTGGGATGATGCGCAGTATCAGCCCGGCATGACCGGCCAGACGAAGGCGATCAGCGGCACGCCGACGAAGAGCACGATGAGCGACAGAGGCAGGCCGAGCCGCCAGTAATCGCCGAAGCGATAGCCGCCGGGCGCCATGACGATCGTGTTGCACTGGTGGCCGATGGGGGTGAGGAAGTCGCAGGCCGCGCCCAGCGCCACCGCCATCAGGAATGGGTCGGGGTTGAGCCCAAGCCGCACCGCGAGACTTCCCGCGATGGGGCCGAGCATTAGCACGGTCGCGGCATTGTTGAGAAAGGGCGTCACGCCCATGGCGAGCAGCGTCACCATGAAAAGTGAGGTGAGCGGCGAGAGTCCGTGCAGCGCGGTGGAGAGCCAGCCGGCGATGAGATCGGTGCCGCCCGTGGTCTGGATCGCCTCCGACAGCGGAATCAGCGCGGCCAGGAGCACGATGACCGAGGCTTCCACCGTCTGATAGGCCTCGTGCATGCTCATGACGCGCAGAAGAAGCAGCACGACGGCCGCGCCGAAAAAGGCCGCGACGGCGCTGACGAGACCGGTCGCCGTCAGGATCATGGCGGCCGCCAGCACGCCCAGCGGAATAAAGGAGCGCCGGTTGCGCCCGAGCACGATCGAGCGCTCGGCCAGCGGCAGGATCTTGAGGCTGCCGAGCGCTTCGGGCACGGTCTCGCTCGTGCCCTTGAGCACGAGCACGTCCCCTTCGCGCAGGCGCACGGACGAAAGATGCTGGCGGATTTCGGTGCCGGCGCGGCTGACGGCGAGAATGGTGACGCCATGCGCGGCTTCCAGCGAGAGCTTGCCGATGCGCGAGCCGACGATGGGCGATTGCGGCGTGACGACGCCTTCCACCACGCTTTCGCTTTCGATGTCGCCCGCTTGCGTGGTCGGCTCGCCGACGAGGACGAGGCCTGCGCGCGCCACGGCCCGCTCGATTCCCTCGGGCTCGCCGACCAGAAGCAGATCGTCGTCCTCGCGCAGGAGAAGGGCCGGCGCTGGCTCCAGGCGGCGGAAGCGCTCGCGGATCACGGTGCGCACGGCGATGTCGCCATCGGCGGCCGCTTCCAGATCGGCCACGGTGCGGCCCGCAAAGCCGGAGCCCTCCGGCACGCGCGCTTCGGCGGTGTAGGCGTCGAGCGCGAAACTCTCGCCGACCGCGCCGCCCGGCTTGCGCTTGGGGATGAGGTTGGAGGCAAAGCACAGGAACAGGAAGCCGACCGCCACCACGCCGAGACCGACCGGCGCGTAGTCGAACATGGAGAAGGGCTGGCCCGTCATGTCCTGCCGGATCTTGGACACGATGATGTTGGGCGAGGTGCCGACCAGCGTCACGAGACCGCCGATCAGCGACCCGAAGGCCATGGGCATGAGAAGCTGGGAGATCGACGTGCCGCTCTTGCGCGCGACCTGCGAGGCGACAGGCATGAACATGGCGAGCGCGCCGACATTCTTGGTGAACATGGCCAGCAGCGTGACCGCGCCGACCAGCACCATGACCTGCCGCTGCGGCGTCTTCATGAAGGGCATGAACGGTCGCATGATGTCTTCCACCACACCCGAGCGCGCAATGGCCGCGCTCACCAGAAGCGCCGCCACGACGATCACCACCACATCGTCCGCGAAGCCGGAAAAGGCCGCCTTGACCGGCACGATGCCCGTTGCGACGCCCGCCAGAAGGCCGGCGAGCGCGATCAGGTCGTAGGGCAGGCGCCCCCAGACGAACCCGGCCACGGTCAGGCCGACCAGTCCGAACGCGAGGGCTTGATCAAGGGTCATGGAGGGCTCGTGACGAAAAGGCCTCCGGCGCGAGCCGGAGGCTGAACGAAAGGGAGGCTTGCGCGTTGTTCCGGCCAATGCGCGAGCGACGGCCCGCGCCCTGGGGGACGCATGGTGATGAAGAATGGCGCCGGAAGCGCATCCGACAATGAGTCGGCGCGCAAAGACAACGGCGGAATGGGGCGCATGGGGCTTCTTGCCGCGCTGCTCCTGGTTCTGGCGATCGCCGCTTTCGGCTGGACGGTCTGGCAGTCGCGCCAGCGCGACGCGCGCATCGAGGCCAATACCGAGGTCGGCACGCAGACCGAGCGCTTCCTGTCGATGATCGTGACGCTCGAAACCTCCTCACGCGGCTTCGTGCTGGGCGGGACGGAAGTCTTTCTGGAACCCTATCGCCTGGCCGAAGCGGGGCTCGACGCGCAGCTCAACCGCATGTCCCAGAGCTGGGAGGCGGCGGGTGCGGACCCCGCCCGTCTCCAGCGCCTGCGTGATTTGACGGCGGCCGAACGCGCCTTCGAGGCCGATGTCGTGCGCCTGCGCACCGATGCCGGCTTCGAGCCGGCGGCCGAACTCGTGCGCTCCAGCCGGGGGCGCGAGCTGATGGACGACATCCGCGCCGAGGTGGCGACCGTGCAGCGCAACGCGCAGATGCGGGTCGATGCGGCGACAGCGGCCGGGCGGCGCACCGATCTCATTTCCAATCTCGCGTTCCTGCTGGCCGTCGCCTCCGCCGGATCGCTCGCTATCCTGGCTTTCCGCCGGCAGCTTGAAGGGCGGCGCCATGCCGACCTTCTCAACTCGGTCATGCGCAACGCGCCGATCGGCACCGCGTTCGTGTCGCGCGATCTGAAGCTTGGGCGCATGAACGAGGCGTTTCGCGAGGCCTTGGCCGAGAACGAGCGCAAGCCGCGCGCGGGCGACGAGGCGCTGGCCCTGTTTCCGAACGACCAGAAACGCCTCACGCGCCTGTTCGACGAAACGCTCCGGCGCGGCGCGATCCACAATGACGTGGAGCTTCGCGTCGGCGAAGGGGATGAGGAGCGCGTGTTCCTTGCGAGCCTCTATCCGCTGCGGGCGGAAGGGCGAAAGACCGCCTCCGAAATCGTCGGCGCAGGAATCGCGCTGATCAACGCTACCAAGCGCGTGCGCGCCGAGGCGCGGCTCGCCGCTTCCGAAAGCCGCTTCCGCTCCCTGATCGAGGCGACCTCCGCCATCGTCTGGTCGGCGCCGAACTCAGGTCGGTTCAGCGGCGAGCAGCCCGGTTGGGCACGGTTCACCGGGCAGAGTGAGGAAGAATACAGCGATTTCGGCTGGGTCAGCGTGCTCCACCCCGACGATCGCCAACGCTCGGCCGACGCCTGGAAGGCGGCGGTGGAGGCGAAGGAGGTCTACAAGATCGAGCATCGAATCCGGCGTGCCGATGGCGAATGGCGCGATATGATCGCGCGCGCCGTGCCCATTCTGGGAGCCGACGGCCAGCTCGTGGAGTGGATCGGCACCCACACCGACATCACCGATCAGAAGCGCACGGCCGCCGAACTCGGCGAAACCAACGAGCAGTTCCGCGCCATCGCCGACAACATTCCCCAGTTCGCCTGGACCGCCAAGCCCAACGGCGAGATCTATTGGTACAATCAAAGGTGGTTCGATTATACCGGCTCCACCATGGACGAGATGCGCGGCCACGGCTGGATCAAGGTCCACCATCCCGACCATGTGGAGCGGGTGCGTGAGGGGCTGGTGAAGCGCTTTGCCGAGGGGCTGCCGTGGGAGGATACGTTCCCGCTCCGCGCGGCCGATGGGTCCTATCGCTGGTTCCTGTCTCAGGCCATCCCGATCCGGGACGAGATGGGCGTGATCCGCCGCTGGTTCGGCACCAATACGGATGTCACCAGCCAGCGCGCGGCCGAGGAAGAACTTGCAGCCGCCAAGGAAAGCGCGGAGAACGCCAATCGCGCCAAGTCGCAGTTCATCGCCAATATGAGCCACGAGCTGCGCACGCCGCTCTCGGCCGTGATCGGCTATGCGGAAATGCTGGAGGAGGAGGTCGAGGATCTCGGCCAAGCGCATCTTCTCACCGATCTCAAGAAGATCGAGGGCAATGCGCGCCATCTCCTCAGCCTCATCAACGACGTGCTCGACCTCTCTAAGATCGAGGCCGAGCGCATGGACATCTATGCCGAGAGCTTCGGCGTCGCGGCCGTGATCGATGAAGTGGCTTCCACGGTGGGCTCGCTGGTGGCCAAGAAGTCGAACCGGCTGGAGTTGAAGCTCGACGGCGATCTCGGCACCATGCACACCGATCAGGTGAAGCTGCGCCAGTGCCTGATCAATCTCTTGTCCAACGCCTCGAAGTTCACCGAAAACGGCACCATCACGCTGCATGCCGTGCGCTCGGAAGGCGACGGGCGCGACTGGATCACCTTCGAGGTCAGCGACACCGGCATTGGCATGACGCATGAGCAGGTCGGTCGCCTGTTCGAGCGCTTCACACAGGCCGACAGTTCGACCACGCGCAAGTTCGGCGGTACGGGCTTGGGGCTCGCCATCACGCGCGCCTTCTGCCGCCTGCTCGGCGGCGATATCGGCGTGCGCTCGGAAGAGGGCTCGGGCACGACCTTCACCATCCGCATTCCGGCCGAGGTGGAAACGCCGCCCGAGGTCGAGAGCGGCGCCGACACAGTGACCATCGGCGAGGCGACGCCGCATGGCGCGGCCGGTCTGGTGCTCGCCATCGACGACGACCCGCATGCGCGCGAACTCATGATGCGCTTCCTGACCAAGGAAGGCTTCTCCGTGCGCACGGCGGCCGACGGTATGAGCGGGCTGGAACTCGCGCGCATGGTGAAGCCGGACGTAATTTTGCTCGACGTCACCATGCCCAAGATGGACGGCTGGACGGTGCTGACGGAGCTGAAGGCCGACCCGGATCTCTCCGAAATCCCGGTGATCATGATCACGATCATCGACGAGCACAGTCTCGGCTTCGCGCTCGGTGCCTCGGACTATCTCCTGAAGCCGGTGGAATGGAGCAAGCTGAAATCCGTCATGGCGCGCTACCGCACGCCCGACAATTCCCTGGTTCTGGCTGTCGATGACGACGAGGACGCGCTTCAGCGCACCGCGACGCTCCTGGAGCGCGAGGGGCTGGACGTGGTGACGGCGGTGAACGGGCAGGAAGGGCTGGAGCGCGTCGCGGTCCAGAAGCCCGGCCTGATCCTTCTCGATCTCGTCATGCCCGTGATGGACGGGTTCGGCTTCCTCAATGCGCTGCGCTCGCGCGAGGAATGGCGCGACATTCCCGTGCTCGTGCTCACCTCCAAGGATCTGACGCGCGAGGAGTTCGAGCGCCTCCAAGGCCAGACCCAGCGCATTCTCATGAAGGGAGACGTGGACCTGAGGGAGCTTGCGGGCCAGATCCGCGTTATGACACGCAAACAGACGAGCGAAGCGCTGCCCGACGGGCGGACAAGCGAATTGGAGAATGTCCGATGACCCGTATCCTGCTGGTGGAAGACCACGAAGAAATCTGGGACTTCCTGTCGCGCCGTCTTCAGCGCCGGGGCTACGAAGTCATCCTCGCCCATGACGGGCAGGACGGCGTGGACAAGACCAAGGTCGCCGCGCCCGACATCGTGCTTCTCGACATGAACCTGCCCGTGCTCGACGGCTGGACGGCGGCGCGCACCATCCGCGCCGACCCGTCGATCCCCCGCATTCCGATCATCGCGCTGACGGCCCATGCCATGTCCGGCGACCGGGAAAAGACGCTGGCCGCGGGCTGCGACGACTATCACGCCAAGCCGGTGGATTTCTCGCGCCTGCTCGGCCAGATCGAAGCCCTGCTGCCGGCCGCCACCGAACAGGCCGCCACCTGATGGGAATGGACTGGCTCTGGCGCTTTGCCGGCCGCGCCGCCGGCCCGCGTGACGGGCAGGGGCTGGCGCTGGAGACGCTCGATCTCACAGCGGCCGTACCGCCGGTCGCGGAGGCCCCTTCCGCCATTATGCGCCGGCAGCGGGACGCGGCGCTGAAGGTTCTGTCCGCCAAGGTGCTGGGGGCGCATCTCGCCAACCGGCATCAGATTTCCTACCCGCTGACGATCGACTTCCGCTCCATGGCGGAGGACGAGCGGAACTTCCTTCTGGATGCGGCGGCAGCGGCCGCGCTGTCGGGTGGTGAGAACGAGACCGCGCTGGCGGCCGCCTGCGAGCGGCTGTCGCGGCGCGGCGCGGATGAGGCGGCTTTGTCCCGACTGCGCACGAAGGTGGCCGGCGCGCCGCCTTCGGTCAACGCCATCGTGGAGCGGGCACGGGGCATGGACCGCGCGGCCCATGCCTATGCCGTGTCCCTGATCGCGGCGGGCTCCCGCGCCCCGGCGACCCAGCTTTACCTCACCTATCTGGCCGCGCGGCTCGGCCTGTCGCAGGAGGTGGTCGGCAGCGTCAACCGACGCTACCGCGACTGATCTCGGCCAGCCCGTCCTGCACCGTGCGTGAATCCAGAAGCAGCTTGCGCGAGAGGTCGGCCAGCGTCACCCAGCCGACGACCCTGCCGCCCTCGCTGCGCACCGCCAGCCGGCGAACGTGATTGGCCGCCATCAGATCCATCGCGGTCTGGAGGTCGTCGCTCTCGCGGCAGGCGATGACGGGGGAGGAGAGAATGTCGCGCGCCTCGACCTGCGCCGGATGCAGGCCGCGCGCCACCACGCGGTAGAGAATGTCGCGGTCGGTCACGACTCCCAGCAATTCCTCGTCGGAGCCGATCGGCAGGGCGCCGACATCGAGTTCGCCCATCATGACGGCCAGCTCCGACGCGGGGTCGCCGGGCGCGGCATATTCGACATGCCGAGTCATGACGGCTTCGATCTTCATGGTCCTGTATCCCCTCGTGCAATCCTTGCCGCGCTTGAACGCGGCAGGTCGCGAAGAGTTCGCCGCAGGGTGCGCCCGCTTCACCGAACCGTCGAACCTTGCCAAGCGTTGTTACGCACAACCCTCGAGACGTCGGAATGCGTTCCGTTCGTCAGTCGGCAAAATCCTCGTCGGTGATGTCAACTCTTCGGGAACCAAACGGGGCTTTCGATGCTTTTCACGCTCGCAGTCTTCCTCCTGACGCGAGAACTCACTCCGTGAACATTCAGAACCCAACGGCTTCGCTGTTGAAGAGCCTCCCCCGTGTCACGCGCAAAGGCACGCGGGTCGAGGCCGGCCGGCCCTTTCCCCGTGGCGCGACATGGGACGGCTTCGGCGTCAATTTCGCTCTGTTCTCGGCCCATGCGACGAAAGTCGAGCTTTGCATTTTCGATGAAAAGGGCGAGCGCGAGATCGAGCGCATCGTCCTGCCGGAATACACGAACGAAGTGTTCCACGGCTATCTGCCCGACGCGCGCCCCGGCCTGATCTACGGCTACCGCGTCCACGGCCCTTACGAGCCCGACAATGGCCACCGCTTCAACCCCAACAAGCTCCTGCTCGATCCCTATGCCAAGCAGCATGTGGGCGAACTGACTTGGGATCACGCGCTGTTCGGCTACACGATCGGCCACAAGGACGGCGATCTCTCCTTCGACGAGCGCGATTCGGCGGCCTTCGTGCCCAAGAGCCAGGTTATCGACCCCGCCTTCACCTGGGGCACCGAGCGCCGGCCGAACGTGCCGTGGGAGCGGACGATCTTCTACGAAACCCATGTGAAGGGCTTCACCCAGCGCCATCCCTCCGTGCCGGAGCGCGATCGCGGCAAGTTCGCCGGCCTCGCCCATCACGACGTGGTTCAGTATATCAAGAGCCTCGGCGTCACCTCGGTCGAGCTTCTGCCGATCCACGCCTTCGTGGACGACAGCTATCTCGTGGAAAAGGGCCTGCGCAATTACTGGGGCTATAACACGCTCGGCTTCTTCGCCCCCGATCCGCGCTATATGGGCACGCCCTTCGTCAACGAATTCAAGGAGATGGTCTCGACCTTCCACCATGCCGGGCTGGAAGTGATCCTCGACGTCGTCTACAACCACACGGCCGAAGGCAACGAGAACGGGCCGACGCTCTCCTTCAAGGGCATCGACAACGCCTCCTACTATCGCCTCTTGCCCGACAACAAGCGCTACTACATCAACGACACGGGCACGGGTAACACCGTTAACACCTCGCACCCCCGCGTCATGCAACTGGTCATGGACAGCTTGCGCTACTGGGCCGGCGAGATGCATGTGGACGGGTTCCGCTTCGACCTCGCCACCATTCTGGCGCGCGAGCCGACTGGCTTCTCGGAAGAGTCCTCGTTCCTCCACGCCACGATGCAGGACCCGCTCTTGACGCAGGTCAAGCTGATCGCCGAGCCCTGGGACTGCGGCCCCGGCGGCTATCAGGTCGGCCGTTTCCCGCCCGGCTGGGCGGAGTGGAACGACGGCTATCGCGACACGATCCGCGCCTATTGGAAGGGCGACGAGGGCAAGGTTCCGGCCGTCGCCTCCAAGATTTCGGCTTCGGCCGATCTCTTCGACAAGCGCGGCCGCCGGCCTTGGGCCTCCGTCAATTTCGTGACCGCCCATGACGGTTTCACGCTGCACGATACGGTTTGCTACAACGACAAGCACAACGAGGCGAATGGCGAAGACAATCGCGACGGCCACTCGCACAATCTTTCCTACAATCACGGCGTCGAAGGCCCGACCGACGATCCCGAGATCAACAATGTCCGCTTCCGCCAGCTGCGAAACTTCTTCTCGACGCTGCTCTTCTCGCGCGGCACGCCGATGATCCTGGCGGGCGACGAGTTCGCCCGCACGCAAGGCGGCAACAACAACGCCTACGCGCAGGACAACGAGATCGGCTGGGTCGACTGGAACGTGACGGAGGAGGGTGTCCAACTCGTCGAGTTCGTCCAGAAGCTCATCCGCCTGCGTCAGGCGCTGCCCATGCTGCGCCGAGGCCGCTTCCTGCACGGCACGTTCGACGAGGAGATTGGCGCCAAGGACGTCACTTGGATGTCACCCTCGGGCGGCGAGATGCAGGATGGCGAGTGGACCGACACAGGCGCGCGCTGCTTCGGCGTGCTGCTCGATGGCCGCGCCCAGTCGGAAGGCATTCGCCGCGTCGGCTCGGACGCCACCATGCTGCTCGTTCTCAACGCGCATCATGACGTCGTGAACTTCAAGCTGCCGTCTGCTCCTGGCGGCCGGCGCTGGGCCTGCATCATCGACACGAACATGCCGGACCGCGACGAACTCGTGCCCTTCGAGTTCGAGACGGACTACATGGCGACGGGCCGTTCCTTCCTCGTCTTCCTGCTTGAGCCGGAAAACGGCACGGACTCGTCCGACGATGCGCATCAGGCCTTCGCACACGTGGCCGAAGCCTTCCGCCAGGCGGCGATCGACCGCGTTCACATCATGCGCCCGGAGGGCGTGGACTGACCGCATCCGCATCAAGTGAGAACAGACAAAGGGGCCGCGTCGAAGGACGCGGCCCCTTTCGTTTTGGCAGGCTGCAGGGGGAGGCGGCAAACGGCGCTACGAAAAGGGCAAGCCGCATCGCTCCATCTCGATGCCCGTCACCTTGCCGCTTGTTCCTTGCCACGCGCCCGCTGGCCGCTTGCCCCTTCTTCAACGTTGGCTCTCGTCTCGGCCTCCCGTTCTCGCGAGCGCTCGGTTTCGCTTTGGCGATCCCCCCGCTCCCTCCAGACGGCACCGCCTCCTGCATGCATCATGAAGCCTTGGTTGAGACGCCGGGAGGGGGGCAGGCCTTCGTGCCGCACGCGCCGCCCAACGCAAAAGGCCCGCCGTGACGGGCGGGCCTTCGAGACAACGGGCGTGAGCGTAATGGGCTATCCTACATCGCGACGGCCGAGGCCTCCGCTTCCACCACATTGCCGGGGCGCTCGGGAGACTGTTTCGGGCGGGGCTCGGGTGTCTGCGCCAGCTTCTGGCCGGACATTTCGAGGGCTGCGGCGAGCGCCTTGTTTAGCGTCGTCACCAGCGCATCGGCGTGAACGCGCCGCTGCAGCTCCTGCAACATGGCGGGGTCGCGCTGGCGCCAGATGCCGATCATGATGCGCGCGCGCGGTGCCACGCGATGCACCTCGCGCACGGCCTGTCGCAGATGCACGGTCGAAAGCGGCTCGATGAAGGAGAGGCAGACCAGCGCCACGCCTTCGGCATCCTTGCGGGACGGTGGGTTCTGGCGCAGTTCCGCCAGAGACAGATGCCGCGCGCCGAGCCCATGGCGCTCCAGAACCTGCGTCAGCATGGTCGCGACCGTCTGGTCCAGCGCATTGCCGCCGGACAGGCAGACGACCGGCGTCGGCCCGCGCCATTCGGGCGCGAGGTCTTCCTTGCGCTGGACGATGCGCGTGACCTCCTGATCGGGGCCGACCGCATCCACCGCCGCCGCCGCCTCGGCCGTCAGATGCGCCTTGCGCCGGCGTGAGGGGCGAAGCGTGCCGACCTCTTCGGTGAGTTCCAGCGTCGCCGCGCGCAACACATCTAGCCGCTCTCCCTTTACGGCGAAGCGCGCCACGTCCTCATGCGCGATGCGAAGCCCCTCCAGCGCCACTTCGTCATAGTAGGTCGCCAGTTCGCGTTCGCGCAGGAATTCGCGCGCCTGATCGGCCGCTTCCTGCGGCGCACCGGCCAGCATCCGTTGATAGAAGATCTGCGGCGGCGAGAGCGCCGGCCGGTCGCCGAACATGACGTCGATAAAGGCGAGGCGCTGCACATGCCGGCCCATGACGACGAGGCAGATGGTGAGCGGGGTCGCGAGAATCAGACCGACCGGCCCCCAGAGCAGCGCCCAGACCGTGGCCGCCAGAAGAATGGCGACGGGCGAGAGCCCGGTGGAATGGCCGTAGAGCACGGGCTCGACCACGTTGCTGAGAAGCGCTTCCGCGCCGAGATAGAGAACCGCCGTCCAGATCACCATGGACCAGCCGGGATCGACCGCGAAGGCCAGAAGCATCGGCAGGCCCGCGCCGACGAAGCCACCGACATAAGGGATAAAGCGCAGGATGCCGCCGAGAATGCCCCAGAGAACCGGGCTCGGCACGCCGAGCAGCCAGAGACCCAGCGCCGTCATCGCACCGAAGGCGGCGTTCACGCCAAGCTGGAACAGGAGAAGCTTCGACAGGCGTTTGGCCGCGTCGTCGATTGCGGCGGTCGTCTGTTGCAGATCGTCCGTGCCGGCCAGTCGGATGAAGCGGTTTCGAAGATCCTCGCGCTGGAGCAGGATGAAGATGGCGAAGATGATCACGACGCCGAAGGTCGCGATGGGCGAGAGAAGCGGCAGGGCGACCGCGCTGATCGTCTCGAACAGGCTGCCCGAATTCTCCACCGTCACCGGGATGGGCTTGGGCGCGTTGGCGTCCCCTTCCGCGGGAGCGGCAAGCTTCTGGATGTCGGCGGCCATCTCTTCCAGTGCCACGGCCGCCCGGCTGAACGGCCCGTTGCCCTGCGATTGCGCCGATTCCGACAGGGAGCGCAGCTTCTGCTCGACCGTCACGCGGTAGGACGGGATTTCGCCAACCAGCCCCGTAACCTGCGTCGCGATTAGGAAGCCAAGCCCGAGGATGACGACGGTCGCGACCAGGATCGCACCCGAGATGGCGAAGATGCGAGGGATGCGGTGCCGCTGCAGCTTGATGACGATGGGTGCGAGAATGAAGGACAGAAGGATGCCGAGCGCGAAGGGAACGAAGATTTCACGCCCGAGATAAAGGATCGAAGACACAGCCAGGATCAGGACCGTTACCGCCAGCGCGGTGAACAGAGGCAGCGCGCGCCGAAGCATTTGCGAGGTAACGATATCCAAGGCAGCATCCTTTGGTCGCGCGAAACCGATCGCAGCGTCAACCTCGCCGAATGCTGGAAACGGAACGAGGTTCCTTGTCCGGTGCAAATTTCGAGCCGGACTCAATAGGGCTCGGGACAAAGGCCCGTTTGCTCCGCGCGCCCGGTAAAACTTTCCTCTCCGTCTCTTGTTGCCTTGGCTCCCTTGCGGGGCCGACGACGCCGACCGTAGAGCCGTTTTGATCCTCGCGATCTGTCTCGCGCGTCCCGTGCTGCTTCAGCCTGGATGGGCAAGAGCGGGGCTGGCCCGCTGGCTTCGGGATTGTCAACCAGGAAGGGTTCGGACGTGGAAACAGGCGATATTCTCTATTTTCCCAACGGGCCGTTCCATCACATCGGCATGGCCTACGACGCCAGAACCGTGATCCACGCCAATCACAAGAAGAACTTCCACAAGACATCCGACCAGTACGAGACCGGAAGCCAGAGCTTCTACATGTCGGAAGGGGCCGGAGTGGAGCATTTCCGGCCGCCGGGCCAAGTGTTCGAATGCCGACGCGCGCAAGGCGGAGTTGCAGCGAGTGGCCGACGCGATCGCGGCGGGCGCTGAGTACGGCAAGTATCGCGCTGTCAGGCTTTTTGCCGGGGACTCCGCCTTTGGGCCGGAGGCCTTCACGCGGCTGATGAAATATCGCGAGCGGTACGAGATGGGGAAGGCGACGCCCGACCGCTTTTCGCAGCCGGGCAACGAGGTGATCAAGACTGTGACCTGCTCCGAGGCCGTGATCATCGCCTATCAGCTGACGTTCCCGCTGGGAGAGAGGCCCTTCTTCATCAATCTCGACGGGGCTCACGCCATGCCCAATACGCTGAGAACATGGCTCAAGGCGAGCGGCTGGCAGAAAACCCGATAGGTTCAATCGATTTGATGGTCGCCACTTGCGAGCCTTTGCGTTTTTGCATGGCTCCCTCGCCGTGGCGTCTCTTCTAAGCGGAGCGCGAAACGCCCATCTTCTTCTCAACAGATCGAGGAGAAGAAGATGAGCAGCACGTCCCGCATCCGCCAGTTCGGCCACCAGATCCGCAGCTTCGCGGACACGATGAGCGGTGCAGTCGCCTGCGCCGCTGCCGCCGAGGCCGGCAAGCGCCCGAGCCGTGCGGCGCTGAAATCGGCCGGCATCGACCCGGAAGCCTTCTACGGCATCAAGCGCGGCTGAACGCTGTCATCCTCTTCCGCTAACGACAAAGGGCAGCCCCTCGCGGGGCTGCCCTTTTTGCATGGCTTCGATGTGGGAGCGCTTAGTCCTCGTCGGAGGCCATGGCCGAGAGGAGCTTGCCACGGCCCCGAGCGCGCAGGATCATTGGGACGACCAGGGCTAGGACCGCGAGGGTCAGGAGCGTCACCGCCAGAACCGAGTGAACGAGAATGCTCGGGTCACCCTGGCTGATGGCCAGCGCCCGGCGCAGCTGCTGCTCGGCCATGGGGCCGAGGATCAGGCCGACCACGACAGGCGCGATCGGATAGCCGAAGCGGCGCAGCATGTAGCCGAGCAGGCCGAACAAGAGCAGCATCCCCAGTTCCACCGCCGAGGGGTTGGCGCCGATGCAGCCGAGCGTCGCGAAGACGAGAATGCCGGCATAGAGCCAGGGGCGGGGGATCGTGAGCAGCCGGACCCAGACGCCGATCAGCGGCAGGTTCAGAACCACCAGCATCAGATTGGCGATCAGAAGGCTGGCGACGAGGCCCCAGACGATCTGCGGTGAGGTGATGAAGAGAAGCGGGCCGGGCTGGAGGCCGAACTGCTGGAAGGCGGCGAGCATGATGGCGGCCGTCGCCGAGGTGGGCAGGCCGAGCGTCAGCAGCGGAACCAGCGTGCCGGCGGCCGAGGCGTTGTTGGCCGCTTCCGGGCCGGCGACGCCTTCGATCGCGCCATGGCCGAACTCTTCCGGGTGCTTGGAGAGGTTCTTTTCCATGGAGTAGGAGAGGAACGTGCCGATCTCGGCGCCGCCCGCCGGCATGGCGCCGATCGGGAAGCCGACCGCCGTGCCGCGCAGCCAAGGCTTCCAGGAGCGCTTCCAGTCTTCCTTGGTCATCCAGAGTGAGCCCTTCACGGCCTCGATCGTGTCGGGCGTGCGGCTGGCGGCGGCGGCGACCACGAGGGCTTCGCCGATGGCGAAGAGCGCGACCGCGAGCGTCGTCACTTCGATGCCATCCAGAAGATTGGCCGAGATGCCGCCGAAGAGCGACGACAGGCTGGCCCAGAGCGCGTGCAGAGGGGCCGTCGGATCGGCCGCCATCTCACGGAAATACTTGGCGACGGGCGTTAGCGTCAGGCGCGCCTGACCGGTCTGCAGGTCGATGCCGACAAGGCCGAGCGTCAGGCCGAGCGCGAGGCTGGTGAGCCCGCGCAGCGCCGAGTCGCCGAAGGCGGCCGAGACGGTGACGAAGGCGAGGATCATCAGCGCGAAATATTCGGCCGGGCCGAAGGACAAGGCGAACGAGACGATGACGGGCGCGAGAAACGCAAGGCCCAGCGTCGCGATCAGGCCGGCGACGAAGGAGCCGATGGCGGCTGTGGCGAGCGCAGGGCCGCCGCGCCCCTTACGGGCCATCTTGTTGCCTTCGAGCGCGGTGATGATCGAGGCGCTTTCGCCCGGCGTGTTCAGAAGGATCGAGGTGGTCGATCCCCCGTACATACCGCCATAGTAGATGCCGGCGAACATGATCAGCGAGCCGGCGGCGTCGAGCTGGTAGGTGACGGGCAGAAGCAGCGCGACCGTCAGCGCCGGACCGATGCCCGGAAGCACTCCGACCGCCGTGCCGAGCGTCACGCCGATCAGCGCGTAGAGAAGGTTCATGGGCTGGGAGGCCGTCATGAGGCCTTGGCCCAGAAGGGCGAATGTATCCATCGGCAGAACCCATGCGGGAAGGAAGGGGCGAGCCGCAGCGAGGCGGAGCGGATGCGGTGCGGTCGGGGCAGGGGGCGCTGAAGGCGCCGGGGCTCGTCCCGGTCTGCTGTGTTGAAGCGGCTGGCGTCGGCCGGCGAGCCGGGGGAGGCTCAAGGCACTCTCGCCAAAAGCCTGACTCCAGCGTGGCGTATGCGCTCAAGCGCCGAATGTGAAAGCCGAACCGGCTTTCACGCAAAGCCTTAAAAGAACAGGCGCTCCAGCGGACCCGCCGGCAGCGACAGGCGCAGAACCTGCGAGAACAGAACCCAGATACCAAGGCTCATGAGAATGCCGAGCGGCACCGAGAGATAGAGCTTTCGCTTGCCGAAGGCGCGGGCCGTGGCGGCGAAGAGCAGGCCCGTCGCGATCGAGAAGCCCGCCGTGTTCAGAAGGATCAGCTGCGCCGCGAGGCCGCCGACGATCCAGGCAATGGGGCCGAACTCGTCATGGTCGCGCTCGGGAAACTCGCCGCGCCAAGCCTCGACGATGGTCCAGACCGAGAGCGCGAGAAGCACGGCGGCGATCACATAGGGGAAGGTCGCCGGGCCGATACGGGCATAGTTGCCGCCACCGATCCCACGCGCGTCCAGCCCGACAAACAGGCCGAGAATGCCGATGCCGATGCCGATGGCCAGCGCCGCCCGATCGGGGCGGCGCGCGGGGTTGGACAGGTCGGTCATTATTGGACGAGACCGATCGCAGTGAGCACCTGCTTGGTGTCGGCGATGTTCTTGGCGAGCTCGGTCTTGAACGCGTCACCGGCCAGGAACGTGTTCTGCCAGTTGTTGCGCTCCAGAACCGCCTTCCACTCAGGGCTGGCGACCATCTTCTCCAGATTGCCGATCAGCGCGGTCTTCTGCTCGTCCGTGATGCCGGGCGCGCCGGCGACCATGCGCCAGTTCTGAAGGGTCATGTCGATGCCCGACTCCTTCAGGGTCGGAGCTTGCGAGCCCGCGACGCGCTGGGCGCCCGTGGTGGCGAGCAGGCGCAGCGTGCCCGCCTTCACTTGGGACTCGAACTCGCCGTAGCCGGAAATGCCGGCCGCGACCTGCTGGCCGAGAATGGCCGCCAGAGCTTCGCCGCCGCCCGAGAAGGCGATGTAGTTGATGGCCTTGGGGTCCGCGCCCACGGCCTGCGCCAGCAGGCCGGCCGCGATATGGTCCGTGCCGCCGGCCGAGCCGCCCGCGATCGCCACCGCGCCGGGGTTCTGCTTCATGGCCGCAGCCAGATCGGCGATCGTCTTGTAGGGGGAGGAGGCGGGCACGACGATCGCTTCGTCCTCGCCGGTGAGGCGGGCGAGCGGGGTCACTTCGTCCAGCGTGACGGGCGAATTGTTGGTCAGGATCGCACCGACCATGACATAGCCGCCGACGAGCAGCGCGTCCGGGTTGCCGGACTTGGTGGAGACGAACTGCGCGAGGCCGATCGTGCCGCCGGCGCCCGGAACGTTGATCACCTGCACGTTGCGGGCGAGCTTGGTGTCCTGCAGCACGGTCTGCATGGCGCGGGCCGTCTGGTCCCAGCCGCCGCCCGGCGAGGCCGGGGCCATGATCTCATAGGCCGGCGCGGTCTGCGCCAGGGCCGAGGTGGAGGCGAGGGCGAGCGCGACGAAGGCGCCGACGATCAAGGACTTCATGTGGATTCCTCCCGAAACGAATACCGAATGGTTTTTGGCCGTGGACGGTCAAATCGCAGGGGAAGGGACGCAGCAAGAATCGAAATCGGTTGTGCCGGCGAATGTCCCTCCAGACATTCGGGCGGCGCGAAACGCGGCTGCAAGCGTTTCGCAGGTCTCCCATCGACTGCACGTCCAGCCTCCCCGGCCGTCGCGTCCAGACTAACCTCGCGGACCTGTCAAAAACCTGTCAGGCGGCTCGGGTGTTTTGGAATTGTTAAAGGTTTCAATGAGGGGAGACGATTTCCTGCCAAGTGGCAAGGAAGCGCTCGCGCCGCTGCCGGTCGAGGCCGACGAGAAGCGAAGGGCCGAAGCGGATCGGCTGCACCGCGCCTTGACCGAGCGAGGCGATGCGATCGGCCGTCCAGCGCCCGTCCGCGCCGGGCAGAAGCGCGCCAAGCGCGGCCGGGCCGGCGAGGATCGCCTGACCGGCGGGCGAAAGGGCGAACTCGATGAAGGCTTCGGCGAGTTCGGGCTGCGGCGCGTCCTCGGGGATGAGAAGCGAGCGGGAAAACACGAGCACGTAATCGTCCGGCACCACGATGCCGATGGGCGCGCCGGCATCGGCCCGCGCGAAGGCATAGGAGCCGATGATATTGTAGCCCATCGCGAGATCCCCCGTCGCGATCCGGTCGAGGATTTCGGGGCTTGAGGCGGTGAGTTGCACCCGCGCTCGCCCGAAGGCGGCGGCCAGACGCCAGAAATACGAGGAAATGGCCTGATCCTGCGTCGCCAGGAGATAGCCGACGCCGCTGCGCGCGACATCATAGGTGCCCACGCGCCCGAGAAAGCGCTGCGGCTCGCGCTCCAGAAGCTCGGCCAGTTCCAGATGGGTGCGCGGCGCTTCCTCGGGCTTCACGAGGTTGGTGTTGTAGACGATCACGGCCGGCTCGAAGGTGAAGCCGAAGACCTCCGATCGCCAGCGCGCCCAGTCGGGAATCGCGGCGAGCCGCATCGGCGCAAACGGGCGCACCAACCCTTCGTTGACGAGCTTCACCTGAAGATCGGAGGCCGAACTGACCACGAGATCGGGCGCGGTCTTCTGCCCCGACACGAGCTGGTCATAGACCGCCCGGCTTTCGTTTTCCTCGTAAGCAACGGCGATGATCGGATGGGCCGCCTGAAAGGCGCGGATGAGATGGGAGAAAAGCCCCGTGTCGGTCGCGCCCAGAATGTGAAGCGTGGCCGCCGCCGGCTTTTCGCGCGCTGGGAAGTCGGCGGCCGCCTCGGCCGGGCGGGGCGCCAGAAACGCGCCAGCGATGACGGTGAACAGCGCCAGGAGGGCGAGCACGTGGCGGCGATCCGGCGCTGGCGGCTGTGAAGCCGACGTGGCCTCGGCCGGCAGGCGAAGATGCACGGCGAGCCCGCCGCCTTCGCGGTCACGCAGCAGCACCGCGCCGCGATGGGCCTCGGCCACGCGCGCCACGATGGCGAGCCCCAGGCCCGAGCCCCCCCGGTCGATCCGCGAGCCCGCCTCGCCTCGGCGGAAGCGGCCGAAGACGAGGGGCTTTTCATGGTCGGGGATGCCCGGACCCCGGTCGCGCACGGCGATGTCGAGCGCCGGGCCGTCCCGCGCAATCGAAATCTCCACCTCGCCTTCGCTATAGCGCAGGGCATTGTCCACGAGGTTGCGGATGGCTTCGCGCAGCACCACGCGGTCGACATCAAGCTCCGCCTCGGCAGCATCGGGCGCGATGGAAAGGCTCACCCGATCCGACAGATCGGGGCTGAGGCGTCGGACCACTTCCTGCGCCAGCGGGGCGACGGGTGTGGGCTCGGGCTGGTTTTCGAGACGGTGCGTCACGGTCGCGTCCATCAGAAGCTGCGAGACGAGCTGGCTCGCCTGCACGGCCCCCTCGTGAATGCGCTCCACATCGCGCCGCAGTGCGGCCGGGTCGCGCTCGGCCAGCGCCAGCTCGGCCTGCGCGCGCAGCGAGGCCAAGGGCGTGCGCACCTCATGCGCGGCTTCCGCCACCAGCGCCTCCAGCCGTTCGCGCGCGAGCTTCAGCCGGGCGGTGAAGCCGTTCAGCGCGCCGACGAGTTGCGCGGTCTCGGACGGGGTGGGGAGTTCGACGGGCGAGAGATCGTCGGGCGAGCGCTCGCGTAAGTGCGTCTCCAGCGACAGGAGCGGAGCGAAGGCGCGCCCGATCCCGGCCCAGAGAAGCAGCAGCGCCAGAAGCGTTAGGAGAAGGATCGGCCAGAGCGCGTTGTGGAGGATTTCGCGCGCCAAGGCGTCCCGCTCACCGCGTGTCTCGGCGACGCGGATCGTCACCCAGCCCGTGCCCTCGGCGGTGGAGACGAGCCGCCCGACGCTCGCCACGCGCACTCGATCGTCGCGGAACGCCTTGTCGGCGAAAACGGGATCGCTGCCCGTGGCCGGGGCCAGCCCCTCGGACAGGTCGGCTTCGCCCGTGACGTTCTGCCCTTGCGGCGACTCCACGGCGTAGAATATGCGGTCCTCGCCCGAGAACATGGCGAAGGAGGCGAGCGGCAGTTCCACCGTGACCCGGCCGGCCTCCAGCTGCACCGCGCCGCCGATCGTCAGCGCCGAGGCCGCGAGCAGCCGGTCGAAGGCGCGGTCGGAGGCGCGTTCGGCATAATCTCGGATATAGACGACCAGCGCGAAGGCGGCGGCCAGAAGCAGCGCCCCGCCAAAGAAGAGAATGCGCTTGCGGATCGAGACGGGGCGTTTGGCACGTGCCCTCTTGCGCCGATCCGCGCGGGCGAGGGTCGGCGGCATCAACCGCCCAGCCGCTCGCCGGTCGCCTTGGGCTTGCTGGCAGGCTCGCCGGCAACGCGCGCGACATAGCCCGCCCCGCGCACGGTGGCGATCTCGACGGAAGCCCCTTCCAGCTTGCGGCGCAGGCGCGAGACGTAGAGCTCCAGCGCGTTGGTCGAGACCATCTCGTCATAGGAGAAGAGCTGCGCCATCAGCTGCTCCTTCTGCACCACGACGCCTGGCTTTGAGAGAAGGATTTCGAGCAGGCGAAACTCCCGCCGGCCGAGATCCACAGCCCGGCCGCCGACGGTGACGAGATGGCCCGCCATGTCCATTTCCACGTCGCCGACCCGCGCTAGACTGGTGGTCTGCCCGGCCGGGCGGCGCAGGAGGGCGCGCAGCCGCGCTTCCAACTCCCGCAGGTCGAAGGGTTTGACGAGATAATCGTCCGCGCCCTGATCCAGAAGGCTGATCTTGTCGTCGATCTCGGCTCGCGCGGTGACGACGAGAACCGGCACGCTGGAGCGCCCGCGCCTCAGCTCGGCGATCACGGAAATGCCGTCGCGCCCCGGCAGCGAGAGATCGAGGATCACCGCGTCGAACGGCTCCAGCGCGAAGGCTTCCAGCGCATCCTCGCCCGAGCGCACCCATTCGACCGAATGGCCGGCATTGCGCAGGTGCCGGTTCACCGCGTCTCCCAGCCCCTCATTGTCTTCCACCAGAAGCATACGCATGGCGACGGGCTGCCTGTTCCATCCCCGGACATTCGATCCGGTGCCAGCATAGGGAGGCCCCGGCGGTTTGCAAACCGTCCGGCGTCTCTGTCGCGGTGGCTCACGGTGGAAGGTGGTTGATCCCAGGGCGGTGCACCCCTTATCCCCAGACAACGCCGCGCCACTCTGGCGCGCGAGGAACGAGGGGGCCGTCGGCCATGGACAAGATCGCGCGCGTGGGCCTTGCGGCCGAACTTCTGGCCTATGCGCAGGAGCGCGGTCCCGTCACGGTCGGCCTTGCGGGTGCGGGCCAGATGGGCACCGATCTCATGGTTCAGCTTCTCCTGATGCCGGGCGTCCGACTCGGCGCGGTCTCGACCTCCAAGGCCGACCGCGCGCGCGAGACGTTGCGCTTTGCCGGCTACGAGGCGGGCGCGGGGCGCTCGGCCGAAACCCCTGCCACTGTCGATGCCGCGATCGAGGCCGGCGATGTCGCGATCGTCGAGGATTTCCGCACCTTCTGTGCGGCGGGGCGGATCGATGTCGTGATCGATGCGACGGGCAGCCCCAGCGCGGGCACGCGCATCGCGCTCGAAGCCTTTCGCAACGGCAAGCATTTGGTCATGCTGAATGTCGAGGCCGACATCACGATCGGCCGCTATCTGAAAGCCGAGGCCAAGCGCGCGGGCGTCGTCTACACGGGCGCGGCCGGCGACGAGCCGCAATCGACCATCGAACTGATCGGCCTTGCCCAGTCGCTCGGTCTCGACATCGTCTGCGCGGGCAAGGGCAAGAACAACGCGCTCGACTTCTCTGCCGTCCCGGCCGATTACGAGGCGGAAGCGGCCCGGCGCAACATGAATGCGCGCATGTTGGTGGAGTTCGTGGACGGCTCCAAGACCATGGTGGAAATGACCGCCATCGCCAATGCGACGGGCCTGAAACCCGACGTGCCGGGCATGCACGGGCCGGACGCCTCGTCCGAGCGCTTGGCGCAGGTTCTCTGCTCGAAGGAGGATGGCGGCATTCTTTCGCGCCCCGGCTGCGTCGATTACACGATCGGCAAGGGCGTCGCGCCCGGCGTCTTCTGCATCGTGAAGCCTCGGCATCCGCGCGTTCTGGAGCGTATCGCCGATCTCAAGGTCGGCCCCGGCCCCTGCTTCGCCCTCTACCGCCCGTTCCATCTCACCTCGATCGAGGTGCCGCTGTCGGCGATCCATGCCGTGATGCGCGGCGCGCCGCATCTGGAGCCCCTCGACCATCCGGTCGGCGAATGCATCGCCGTCGCCAAACGCGATTTGGCCGTGGGCGAAACGCTCGGGCGCATCGGCGAAACCCAGTATCGCGGCTTCGCCATGACCTGGGAAGACGCCCGCGCCGCCGGCGGCCTGCCGCTGGGTCTGGCCGAGGGCGGCGTGGTGACGCAAGCGATCAAGGCCGGTGAAAAGCTCACCTACGCCAACTGCGCACCGGATGCCTCGCTGGAGGTGACGCAGATTCGCCGGCTCCTGGACGAGGCGGACGCGCGGTTCGTGAGGGCTTGATTTGGAGGGCTCGATCCTTGGGATCGAGCGCTTCGCCATGACTGTCTCAACTGCGTATTCGAAAGGCCTTTGACCAAAGGCTCATGGAAGCGGGGCATCGAACGTGCAGGAAACTGCCGCAGATGTCGCGCGCCTTCAGGCTTGTGTGGAAGCAGCCCATTCCGACGCTGCCAAAAGCGAATGTATCGGAACGGTCGTTCGCTCCTGTGAGAGTGCTTCCTCCCAAGAACCTGTTTCCATCCAGACTTATTTCTGCCGGTCGCGAGAGGCTGGGGCCTGGGACCGGCTGCTGAACAACAATTTCAAGCGGCAGCTTGAGATGATCCAAGGTTATGATGATGATCCTGCGTTGAAGGCGAGACAGGTCGAAACGTTGCGGGTGGCTCAACGGCTCTGGGTTCAATTTCGCGACGCCGAGATGGATCGGATGGAAGCGAATTCGCAAGGCGCGGCATCGACTTGGGTCTTGGCCAATGTCGAATTTGTCAGAATGGACATGACGGCCCGCCGTGCCATCGAACTGGATTGGTCTTCGTAAAGGCCGAAGAAAGCGGCACGGTCTGCTGGAGAACGCAGATCGTGTCGCTTCCAGGCCGCCCCGCCTAAGACTTGTAGTGGAGCGGCAACGTCACGGATTTGCTGGCTCCCGATGGCGGAGACGCGAACGGGCTGGCCCGGCGCACGACGTCGAGCGCCGCTTGATCCACGACCGGATTGCCGGACGAGCGCGCCAAGCGGATGTCGGATGCCGCACCCGATGGGCCGACCGTGAACGTTACCGTCGCCGTGCCGCCTCCACCCCGACGAAGTGTGCGCGTGAAGCGCATGACGCGAGCCCGAACCTGCGATTGCCAGCGTGCCTCATCCGTTGCTGAGGGGGATTTGGGCGCTCCTTGCGTTGATGGCGCGTTGGACGCCTGCGCGGCGCGAGATGGAGGCGGGGCGGCGCGCGGCTTCTGCGCGCGAGGCTTGGCCTCTTCGCGCGGGCGCTCGCGGCGGGGTTTGGGCGCTGCCTTGCGCTCCTGCGCTTTTTCCACGACGCCCGGGCGCTCGGGCGGCGTCGGGCGCGGCAGCGGCACGGGCGCATTCGCCGCCACCTCCGGCGGCGCTTCCATCTTGGGGAGTTCGGGCAGCGGCTCGGGTTCCACCATCGGCTCGGGCGGCGGCGGTTCGGGCTGGGGCTCCGGCTCCACGACCGGCTCGGGGACGGGCGGCTCGGGCTCGGCCACAGGCTCCGGCGGCGCGGGATCCGGGGGCGCGGGTTCCGGCGGAACAGGTTCGGGCGGCGGCGCGACGGGTTCGGGCGTCGGCTCCGGTGTCGGTTCGGGCTGTGGCTCGGGCGGTGCCTCTTCGGGGGGCGCTTCGGTCAGCGGGGCGTCAGCGGCCGGGGCGCTCGGCGGCGGCGCGGGTGGGGCGAGGTCGATCAGGACGGCCGCGTCCGGCGCGCCCTGCGGAGGCGCGACGGGCGGGGGTATCTGCGAGACGAAGAAGGCTGCGCTGGCATGAACCGCGACCATGGCGATCGCGGCCGTGCTCCAGCGCAGCGAGGCCAGCCAGCGTCCGCCGCGCTCTCCCGAAGCTGAGATGGGAAGGGTCATGAGATCGGGCCGTCAGGGCTGGGCGGCGGGCGCGGCGGGAGCCTCCGGGCTTGGTGCCGATTCCAGCCCGACCAGCGCGATCTTGAGATAGCCGGCCGAGCGCAGGAGATTCATCACCTCCATCAGATCGCCATAGGCGACCTTTTCATCGGCGCGCAGGAAGATGCGCTCGTCGCGCTTGCCCCCTGTCTTGGCGTCGAGCGCGGCCTGGAGCGCGCCGCGATCCAGCGGCTGTTCGCCCAGGGTCAGGTTCAGATCGTCTGACACGGTGAGGAACAGAGGCTCGTTCGGCCGCTCCTGCGGCTGTGCGTTGGACACGGGCAGATCCACCGGCACGTCCACGGTGGAGAGGGGCGCGGCCACCATGAAGATGATCAGGAGAACCAGCACCACGTCGATGAAGGGCGTGATGTTGATGTCGGCGAGTTCGCTGGTGTCGTCGTCGTCACCGCTGCTGCGAAGGCTCACTCCCATGGTTTCACTCCGCCGCGACGCGTGAGGGGCCGCGCAGGACGGCCGCCGTCTTGGCCCGGTCGAGATCGCGCGAGAGGTGCTGGAGCACGCCGGCCGAGGCATCGGCCAGAACCGCCTTGTAGCCGCCGATGGCGCGGGCGAACACGTTGTAGATGATCACGGCGGGAATGGCCGCGACGAGGCCGATGGCGGTGGCGAGCAGCGCTTCGGCAATGCCCGGCGCGACCACGGCGAGATTGGTCGTGTTGGCCTTCGAGATGCCGATGAAGGAGTTCATGATGCCCCAGACCGTGCCGAACAGACCGATGAAAGGGGCGGTGGAGCCGATGGTCGCCAGAAGGCCCGTGCCGCGCGCCATGCGCCGTCCCGCGCGCGCCTCGATGCGCTGAAGCGCGGTCGCCACGCGCTCCTTCACGCCCTCGGAGGGCAGGCCGCTCGAGCGCTCGCGCTCCGCAACGGCCGTGCGCACCATGGCGGCGACGGGGCCGCCGCGCCAGCCGGCCGCCTCCAGCTCGTCGCCCTCTGGCAGGCCCTTGGCCTCGGCGAGGCGGCGCACGCCGCGCTGCGCCCGGCCGCGCGCGCCCACGAGTTCCAGCACCTTGGCGAGCCAGATCGTCCAGGTGACGACGGAGGCGAAGGCGAGACCCGCCATGACCGACTTCACCACGATGTCGGCCGCCATGAACATGCCCCAGGCGGAAAGGTCATGTCCGGTTCCGAGCGCGCCGGCTGGGGTGGTGTCATCGCCTTGCGCGAAGGCGGTGGCGGTGGTTTGGCCTTCGATGCTGGGCGTGACGGCCGGCGTCGCGCTCTGCGCGGGCGGCGCGGCGGAGGACGCGTCGGGCGCGCCGGTGGATGGGGCCGGTTGGGCTTCCATCGGAGCGGGGGCGGCTGGCGACGCGCCACCCTCTCGCGCCAGCGCCGGGCCGGCCAAGAGCAGGGAGGCCAGAAGCGTGGGGACGATCAGGCGCGAGCGCGCCGTCTCGCCGGCCTGCGCCGGTGTCGCGATGGGTCGGAGTCCGAGCATGGCGGAGCCTTCCGGTTGGGGCGGGGCGAGCGTCGCGGGTCTCGGCCCTCTGCCGGCCGTCGCGAGATTGTCGCCAATACATGATTTAACGAGTCATGTTTTCCATAGGCGAAGCGCCGCTCTCGCATCAAGCCCCTTTTTCCCACGCGGATTTATCCGTCCACGACCATCGACGGATGCGACGGCTGCTCCATCTCCGGCCCCGAGACGACGCCGTCCCTTGTTCGGCCATGGAAAAGGCTGCCGCCTTTTCCGCCCTCGACGCATTTCGTCTCGAAGGACGAAGGATTCCGCCATGAGCGCTCTGCCCAAGACCCCGACCGACGAGAGCACGAGCCAGAAGGGCTCGGCCCAGCTCGCCATCGACACGATCCGCACCTTGTCCATGGACGCCGTGCTGAAGGCCCATTCGGGCCATGTCGGCGCGCCTCTCGGGCTCGCGCCCACGGCCTATACGCTCTGGACGGAGTTCCTGCGCTACGACCCCTCCGCGCCGGACTGGCCGAACCGCGATCGGTTCGTGCTGTCGGTCGGCCATGGCTCGATGCTGCTCTATTCGGTCCTGCATCTGGCGGGCGTCGAGGAAATCGACGCCCATGGCAAGAAGACTGGCCAGCCGGCCGTCTCGCTGGACGACATCAAACAGTTTCGCCAACTGTCCTCCAAGACGCCGGGCCACCCGGAATACCGGATGACGACGGGCGTCGAGACGACGACGGGTCCGCTCGGGCAGGGCTGCGGTAATTCGGTCGGGATGGCGCTGGCCGAGCGCTGGCTGGCGGCGCGCTACAACAAGCCCGACGCCCAGCTGTTCGACCATGACGTCTTCGTCCTGTGCGGCGACGGCGACATGATGGAGGGCGTCGCCTCCGAAGCCGCCTCCATGGCCGGCCATCTCAAGCTCTCGAACCTCTGCTGGATCTACGACAACAACAAGGTTTCGATCGAAGGCTTCACCAATCTCACCTTCTCCGAGGACGTGGCCGAGCGCTTCCGCGCCTATGGCTGGAAGACGCTGCATGTCACGGATGGCAATGATCTGGGTGCCATCCGCGAGGCGCTGAACGAGTTCCGCGCGACCGACGACCGGCCGACCCTGATCGTGGTGGATACCGTGATCGGCTATGGCCTTCAGAAGCAGCAGGGCACGGCTTCCGCTCATGGCGAAGCCTTCGACGCCGAGGATGTGAAGGGCGCCAAGCGCTTCTATGGCTGGCCGGAGGATCAGAGCTTCCTGGTGCCGGAGGGCGTCGCGGAAGCCTTCCATGCGGCGGTGGCGGAACGCGGTCGCCCGCTGCGCGAGAAGTGGGAGGCCGATTTCGCGCGCTATGCCAAGGCCTATCCCGAACTGGCGGCGCAGATCGAGGCCATGCGCGCCGGTCGCCTGCCGGAGGGCTGGGACAAGGCTCTTCCGAGCTTCGAGCCCGACGCCAAGGGCGTCGCCTCGCGCGATGCCGGCGGCAAGGTGCTGAACGCGATTGCCGAGACCGTGCCCTATCTTGTCGGCGGTTCGGCCGATCTCGCCCCGTCCAACAAGACCAAGCTCGGCTTTGCCGATGCCGGCTCCTTCGGGCCCGACAATTATGCCGGGCGCAACCTGCATTTCGGCATTCGCGAACACGCGATGGGCGCGATCGCCAATGGCATGGCGCTCTCCTATGTGCGCTCCTACGCCTCCACCTTCCTCGTCTTTTCCGACTATATGCGCGCGCCCGTGCGCCTGTCTGCCATCATGGAAATTCCGGTGGTCTGGGTCTTCACCCATGATTCCATCGGCGTCGGCGAAGACGGGCCGACGCATCAGCCGATCGAGCATCTGGCGAGCCTGCGCGCCATTCCCGGCCTCAACACGATCCGTCCCTGCGACGCCAACGAGACGGCGGAAGCCTGGCGCGTCGCCATGGAGCAGACGCATGAGCCGACTGCGCTCGTCCTCTCGCGTCAGCCTCTGCCGACGCTGGACCGCACCAAATACGCGCCGGCGTCCGGCCTGAAGCGCGGCGGCTATGTGCTCGCCGGCGACCCCAACGAGACGCCCGATGTCATTCTCATCGGCACGGGCTCGGAGATTGCGCTCTGCATCGAGACCTATGAGAGCCTGCGGGCGGAAGGCATCAAGGCCCGCGTCGTGTCGCTGCCCTCCTGGGAGCTTTACGAGAAGCAGGATCAGGCCTATCGCGACAGCGTTCTGCCGCCCGAAATCATGGCGCGTGTCGTGGTGGAGCAGGCCGGCTCCATGGGCTGGGACCGCTATGTCGGCGCCAAGGGGGCCAAGGTCACCATGTCCACCTTCGGCGCGTCCGCGCCGCTCGCCAAGCTCCAGCAGAAATTCGGCTTCACCGCCGAGGCGGTGCTGGCCAAGGCCAAGGAGCAGATCGCGGCCCGCAAGGGCTGACACGTCCCCGCCGCCCCTCCGGCCGCGTGCCGGGCGGGCACCGCTGGGTTCGGCCCTTGGGAGGGCGGCCGCACCCGTTCCCATCTGATTGTCGAAGAGAAGACCCTATGCAGATCGCGATCATCGGCCTTGGCCGAATGGGCGGCAATATCGCCCGACGCCTGATGAACCACCGCCACGAAGCCTTCGTGTTCGACCGCAACGCGGAGGCCGTCTCGGCTCTCGCGGGCGAAGGGGCCAAGGGCGCGGCCTCGCTGGAAGAGCTGGCCGGCCAGTTCTCCGGCCGCCGCGTGTTCTGGGTCATGCTGCCGGCCGGCGAGCCGACCGAGGCGACGATCCGCGATCTCACCCCGCTCTGCCGCGAAGGCGACGTGATCATCGACGGCGGCAACACGTTCTACAAGGACGACATTCGCCGCGCCGCCGAGTTGAGGCCGCATGGCATTCAGTATGTCGATGTCGGCACCTCGGGCGGCGTCTGGGGTCTGGAGCGCGGCTATTGCATGATGATCGGCGGACCGGACGAGACAGTGCGCGATCTCGATCCGATCTTCGACGCGTTGGCGCCAGGCTATGGAGACATCGAGCGCACGCGCGGGCGCAACACGCCGGACGATCGCGCCGAGCGCGGCTATATCCATGCCGGCCCGGCCGGCGCGGGCCATTTCGTCAAGATGGTCCATAACGGCATCGAATACGGCCTCATGCAGGCCTATGCCGAAGGCTTCGATATCCTGAAGACGAAGAATTCCGAGCATCTGCCGGAAAACGAGCGCTTCGACTTGAACCTACCCGACATCGCCGAAGTCTGGCGGCGCGGCTCGGTGATCTCCTCCTGGCTGCTCGATCTCACCGCCATCGCGCTGGCGGGCGACAAGGATCTGGCGAAATTCTCCGGCAATGTCGCCGATTCCGGCGAGGGCCGCTGGACGCTGGAAGCGGCGATGGAAGAGGCCGTGCCGGTCAACGTGCTCTCGGCCGCGCTCTATGCGCGCTATCGCTCCCGCCAGGAGGCGACCTTCGGCGACAAGATGCTGTCCGCCATGCGCTTCGGCTTCGGTGGGCATGTCGAAATCCCGCAATAGGCCTTAAGGCCCATCGGGCTCTTGCTCCATCTCGACGGGCGCGGCATTCGTTCCGCGCCCGTTTCCTGTTCCCGAACCCTCCGCAAGGTCTCGATGTCCCTCGATCCCGCGCTCGCCGCCTCCATCCGCCTTGTCGTGTCCGATATCGATGGAACACTGGTGCGCAACGACAAAAGCCTGTCGGAGCGCACGCTCCAGGCCGTCGCCCGCGCGCGTGCGGCGGGCATCGGTTTCACGCTGGTCAGCGCCCGTCCGCCGAGCGGCCTGGGAGAGCTGGTGGAGCGGCTGGGGCTCGAGGGCGCGGTCGGGGCCTTTAATGGCGGCACGCTGTTCGAGCCGGGCGGGCGCATCGTCGAGGCGCATCGCCTGAGCGAAGAGGATGCGCGCCGCGCGGTCGAGCTTCTGGACGAAGCGGGCCTTCCCATCTGGGTGTTTGCCGATGGGCTCTGGATCGCGCGGGACGACAGCACCGGGCATGGCGCGATGGAGCGGCGCGCCTCGCGCGTCGAGCCGACCATCGCGTCGGACTTTTCGCCTTGGCTGGGGCGGGCCGACAAGATCATGGGCGTTTGCGACGACCATGCCCTGGTCCGCCGACTGGAAGCCTCGGTCGGCGCGGCGCTCGGCCCGAGCGCCAATGTCGTGCGCTCACAGCCCTATTTTCTGGACGTGACGACGGCGGCCGCCAACAAGGGCGCGGGCGTCGAGGCGCTGGCGCGCGCCGCCGGCATCCCCTTGGAGGCCACCGCCGCGATCGGCGACATGGCGAACGATGTGCCGATGTTCGCCCCGGTCGGCCTGTCGGTCGCCATGGGGCAGGCCCCCGAGGAGGTGCGCGCACAAGCGCGCCATGTCACCGCCAGCAACGAAGAGGATGGCGTCGCCCAGTTGCTGGACCAACTCGTGGCGGCACGCAGCTGAGGACATTCAGCGGCGAGCACGTAAGGGAGCGCTGCCGCATTCCCGGCCTCTCGTCCAATGTCCCGCTCGCCAAGCGGTTTCCGTTCATATAAAGCGATCTTTATATGATGATGGCGCGCCTGTTCGTGCGCCGATCCTCGGAGCCCGTGCCATGAGCCTCGTCAGCGACACCCTCTTCGCCTCGCCCAGCCGTCCGCGCGAGGATGTCTGGACCGCGCTGCGCAAGGCGGCGCGCGAGCGTATCCTGATCCTCGACGGCGCGATGGGCACGCAGATCCAAGGGCTCGGCCTTCAGGAGGAGCACTTCCGGGGCGATCGGTTCCATGATTGCACCTGCCATCTTCAGGGCAACAACGACCTTCTGGTTCTGACCCAGCCCAAGGCGATCGAGGACATTCACTTCGCCTATCTCATGGCCGGGGCGGATATCGTTGAGACCAACACGTTTTCGGGCACCACCATCGCGCAGGCCGACTACGCGATGGAAGCGGTGGTCTACGAGCTGAACCGCGAGGGCGCGGCCGTCGCCCGCCGCGCCTGCGCGCGCGCCGAAGCCGCCGATGGCCGCCGCCGCTTCGTGGCCGGGGCCATCGGCCCGACCAACCGGACGGCCTCGATCTCGCCCGACGTGAACAATCCCGGCTACCGCGCCGTCACCTTCGATGATCTGCGCGTGGCCTATGCGACCCAGGTGCGCGGCCTCGTGGATGGTGGCTCCGACATCATCCTGATCGAGACGATCTTCGACACGCTGAACGCCAAGGCGGCGATCTTCGCGGCCGAAGAGGTCTTCGCGGAAGCCGGCATCTCGCTGCCGGTCATGATCTCGGGCACGATCACCGATCTGTCCGGGCGCACGCTTTCGGGCCAGACGCCGACCGCCTTCTGGCATTCGGTGCGCCACGCCAAGCCCTTCACGATCGGCCTCAACTGCGCGCTCGGCGCCGAGGCCATGCGCCCGCATCTGGCCGAACTCTCCGGCGTCGCCGATACGTTCCTCTGCGCCTATCCCAATGCCGGCCTGCCCAACGAATTCGGCCAATATGACGAAACGCCGGACGCGATGGCGCGTCAGGTGCGCGGCTTTGCCGAAGAAGGGCTGATCAACATCGTCGGCGGCTGCTGCGGCTCGACGCCCGAGCATATCCGCGCCATTGCCGAAAGCGTGGCAGGCCTCGCGCCGCGCGCGGTGCCCAAGCTCACGCCCATGATGCGCCTGTCGGGCTTGGAGCCCTTCACGCTCACCAAGGACATTCCCTTCGTCAATGTCGGCGAGCGCACCAATGTCACGGGCTCGGCCAAGTTCCGCAAGCTGATCACCGCCGGCGACTATGCGGCGGCGCTCGACGTGGCGCGCGATCAGGTGGCGAACGGCGCGCAGATCATCGACGTCAACATGGACGAGGGGCTGATCGACTCGAAAGCCGCGATGGTCGAGTTCCTCAACCTCGTCGCCTCCGAGCCCGACATCGCCCGCGTGCCGGTGATGATCGATAGCTCCAAATGGGAGGTGATCGAGGCCGGCCTGCAATGCGTGCAGGGCAAGCCGATCGTCAACTCGATCTCCATGAAGGAAGGCGAGGAAGCCTTCCTCCACCACGCCCGCCTGTGCCGCCTCTACGGCGCGGCGGTGGTCGTCATGGCCTTCGACGAGGAGGGGCAGGCGGACAGTTTCGAGCGCAAGGTCGCGATCTGCTCGCGCGCCTACAAGCTCCTGACCGAGAACGGCTTTCCGCCCGAAGACATCGTCTTCGACCCCAACGTCTTCGCGGTTGCGACGGGCATCGAGGAGCATGATGGATACGGCGTCGCCTTTATCGAGGCGACGCGCACGATCCGCACGAGCCTGCCGCATGCCCATATCTCGGGCGGCGTGTCGAACCTCTCCTTCTCGTTCCGCGGCAACGAGCCGGTGCGCGAGGCCATGCACGCCGTGTTCCTCTACCACGCCATCCAGGCGGGCATGGACATGGGCATCGTGAATGCCGGCCAGCTCGCCGTCTATGATACGATCGACCCCGATCTTCGCGAAGCCTGTGAGGACGTGGTGCTCAACCGGCCGGGCCGGGAGGGCAAGAGTCCGACCGAGCGCCTTCTGGAGATCGCCGAGCGCTATCGCGGCACGGCGGGCAAGGAAGCCAAGGCCAAGGACCTCACCTGGCGCGAAGGGACGGTCGAGGAGCGGCTTTCGCACGCGCTCGTCAACGGCATCACCGAGTATATCGACGCCGACACGGAGGAAGCGCGCCTCAAGGCCGAGCGCCCGCTTCATGTGATCGAAGGCCCGCTGATGGCGGGCATGAACGTCGTCGGCGATCTCTTCGGCGCGGGCAAGATGTTCCTGCCGCAGGTCGTGAAGTCCGCCCGCGTTATGAAACAGGCCGTTGCCCATCTCCTGCCTTACATGGAGGAGGAAAAGCGCCTCAATGGCGGCTCCGAGCGCTCCAGCGCCGGCAAGATCCTGATGGCGACGGTGAAGGGCGATGTCCACGACATCGGCAAAAACATCGTCGGCGTCGTTCTCGCCTGCAACAATTACGAGGTGATCGACCTCGGCGTCATGGTGCCCGCCGCCAAGATTCTCGAAACCGCCAAGGCCGAGAAGGTCGACGTGATCGGCCTCAGCGGCCTCATCACGCCCTCGCTGGACGAGATGGTGCATGTGGCCTCCGAGATGGAGCGCGAGGGCTTCGACGTGCCGCTGCTGATCGGCGGGGCGACGACGAGTCGCGTGCATACGGCGGTGAAGATCGACCCGCGCTATCGCAAGGGCCAGACGGTCTATGTCACCGACGCCAGCCGCGCCGTCGGCGTCGTGTCCAACCTCCTTTCGCCCGAAGGGCGGGCGAGCTATGCCGAAGGCATCCGCCGCGAATACGAGACCGTGGCCGAGAAACACGCGCAGGCCGAGGCGGAGAAGCAGCGCCTGCCCTTGGAGCGCGCGCGCGAGAACCGCCAGCAGATCGACTGGTCGAGCGCCCGCCCGGCCAAGCCCACCTTCCTCGGCATCCGCACCTTCGAGACCTGGGATCTCGCCGATCTCGCCCGCTATATCGACTGGACGCCCTTCTTCCAGACCTGGGAGCTGAAGGGCCGCTATCCCGCGATCCTGGAGGACGAGGCGCAAGGGGCGGCCGCGCGCCAGCTCTGGGACGACGCGCAGGCCATGCTGCGTCAGATCATTGAGGAAAGCTGGTTCCGCCCGCGCGCCGTGGTCGGCTTCTGGCCAGCCAATGCCGTGGGCGACGATGTCAGGCTCTTCACGGACGAGGCGCGCAACACCGAACTCGCCACGTTCTTCACGCTACGCCAGCAGCTCTCCAAGCGTGGCGACCGGCCGAACGTGGCGCTCGCCGATTTCGTCGCGCCTGTCGAGACGGGTGCCGCCGACTATCTCGGCGGCTTCGTGGTGACGGCCGGCATCGAAGAGGAAGAGATCTCGAACCGCTTCGCCAAGGCCAATGACGACTATGCCGCCATCATGGTGAAGGCGCTGGCCGATCGCTTCGCCGAGGCCTTCGCCGAGCGGATGCACGAGCATGTGCGCCGCGATCTCTGGGCCTATGCGCCGGACGAAAGCTTCGCGCCCGAAGAGCTGATCGCCGAGCCCTATGCGGGCATTCGTCCCGCGCCTGGCTATCCCGCCCAGCCCGACCACACGGAAAAGGTCACGCTCTTCAAGCTGCTGGACGCCGAAGCGCAGACCGGCGTCACGCTGACGGAAAGCTACGCCATGTGGCCGGGCTCCTCGGTTTCGGGCCTCTACTTCTCCCATCCCGAAAGCTATTATTTCGGCGTCGCCAAGGTGGAGCGCGATCAGGTCGAAGACTATGCCAACCGCAAGGGCATGGCCGTCGCCGAGGTCGAGCGCTGGCTCGGGCCGGTGCTGAACTACGTGCCGACGGCGCGGGGGTGAGGGCGCAAGCCCATGTGAAGGGGTATGGGATATCGGTGTCGAGAGCGAGGCCACGGGATTGCCGGTCTTGTCAGGTCTCGAAAGGCACGACCTTTCCCACGAGACGGACAAGATCGGCTTGGCGATCGATTCCGAGCCTCGTGTAGGCCGCTTTGAGATGACTGCGAACGGTCTCGTCGCTCACCGCCAGGTATTCCGCCGCCGTCTTCGTCGTATGTCCGGCAGCGATCAGAAGTGCGACCC
>NZ_BBWS01000010.1:0-119464 GCF_001463925.1 Aureimonas sp. N4
CTGTCTACCTTGCGGAGCCTGTGAAAACAGGGCCGCGACATAGCGAGTGCGCTCGTGAAACACAAGCACCGCCCGAATCGCCGTCCCTAACGAAAGGTGAAAACATCGGCTGAAATTGTGTTCTCAACCGAAAAAGGGACCTGCCTCCTGGCAAGTCCCTTCATTCCCGCAGTTCCATCGTTCCTTGCAGTCCCGTCGGATCAGGTGGCGGCGGCTGCGTCCATCCATTGTTTGTGGCGGTCTTCGTCCGCGAAGGCTTTTTGGAAATAGGCCCGCGCTTCGGCGGGTGCGGCGTCGTTCCTGGAGGCCTGATCATAGGCCATCTTGGTCTCGATCTCGTTGGTCGCCATGGCTTTCAATACGGTCCGATCGCCGACGAGACCGGCCAGAACGACCTTGCCCTTGGTCAGCAGTTCCTTGGCGTCGCCTTCCGTGGGCGCCTCGATCCCGAGCGGTGAGGCCATGCGTCGCAGTTCCCGCGCATGAGCTTCGTGATCCTGCTTGAAGGCCGCGATCTTTTCGCGCGAGGCAGGGTCTTCAAGCCGGTCGATCGTCGCCTGATAGGCGGACATGGCGTCATGTTCGAGGATCAGCAGATTCTGCACCATCTTGTCGAACGTGGATTCGGTTCCGACCGTCGTGACCATGGGTCTCTCCTTGTTGGAAGTCCAAGGAGAAGAAGCGAGCGGATCGACCGTTCCGAACGGCTTTGGTAATCGCGCAATGTTAGGAGACCAACAGGCGCAGCCAAACAGCCTTTGCGTCATGCCATCATGCATGATCGATTCGGACGTGGGATGGACTACAGATCCGTCTCGGTCTTGCTGAGAACCGATCAAAACCCTTCTGATTTCGCGTCAGCGATATGGAGCGGGTAGCGGGAATCGAACCCGCATATTCAGCTTGGAAGGCTGCTGCTCTACCACTGAGCTATACCCGCATTCGTATTCCCTGGAACATATGGTGGAGGGAGTTGGATTTGAACCAACGTAGGCTAAGCCAACGGATTTACAGTCCGTCCCCTTTAACCACTCGGGCATCCCTCCATACTGCTTCAGGGTCTAGAAGCAGGAAGCGTTCGGCTCGCCGTCGCTTCGTGTGCCGGCCTTATGCAGCGCCGCGCCGCGCCTGTCAACACGTCTTCACAAACAAGCCGCAAGCTCGTTTCGAAGCGGTGCTCAGGCGCTACCGAAAGCCCGCGCAGCCGGGCTTTCGAGCGCACACAGCCTATTCAGACGGCCCCTCCATGCTCTAGAAAGAGGCATGAGCGACGACACCCCATCCTCGCGCACCCCCAAGGATGCGCATTACGCCAAGCTTCGACGCGCCCATCGCGAGCGCACACGAGGCCCCCTCCCCGCCGATTCGCGCAAGAAACCCGCGCCCCGGCCCGGCAAACCCGGCCCGGCCGACCGCGTGAGGCTCTATGGCATCCACACGGTGGAAGCGGCTCTCGGCAATCGCGAGCGCGTGCTGCATCGCCTCTATGCGACGCGCAACGCCCTCAACCGTCTCGAAATCGACGAGGCGAACCCGCCCTGCCCGCTCGAAATCGTGGAGCCGCGCTTCCTCGATTCAGAGCTGGGCAGCGACGCCGTACACCAGGGCGTGATGCTGGAGGCCGATCCGCTTCGCGCCAAGCGCCTGTCGGATCTGGGCGCAAGCGACCTGATTCTGGTCCTGGATCAGGTGACGGACCCGCATAATGTCGGCGCGCTACTGCGCTCGGCCGTGGCCTTCGGCGCGGGCGCTGTGGTGACCACCAGCCGCCACTCGCCGCAGGAATCGGGCGTTCTCGCCAAGTCGGCTTCCGGCGCGCTCGAATTCATACCCTATGTCCAGATCACCAATCTCGCCGATGCGCTGAACGAGATAGCCGAACTCGGCTTCCAGACGATCGGGCTCGATTCGGAAGGCGAAGGCGAACTCGAACCTGCATTGAGCGGAACACGAATCGCCCTTGTGCTCGGTTCGGAAGGCAAGGGCCTGCGTCAGAAGACGCGCGAGACCGTCTCGGTGCTCACGCGGCTGGAAATGCCCGGCGCGATTCGCTCGCTCAACGTCTCCAATGCCGCCGCCGTCGCGCTCTATGCGGCGCGTCGCTTCATGGGCAGCGCGCAGCGCGGCTGACCCAACCCTATCGGGCGGCGCGCCGGCAGGCCGCCCGATACACATCCCCCAAGTTCGCGAGGGGCTCGGTGGGCTCGGGCGCTTCGTCCCGGCTCTGGCGTCCTTCCAAACGTTGCAACACGAGACGCTCAAACAGAAGCCGCTGCTCCAGCGTGCTTACCAGACGCCGCTGCCGCTCCACCCGCTTCTCCAGTGTCATCGTCACATTCCCGTCAGATCGCTGGCTGCCTGCCTCGGCTCGCCTTTTAGCGCCCGTGGCTTACGGTAAAAAGGCTGGCATTATCCGGGGCTTGTGGCATAGGCCACACTTCATAAACCATGCGAGGGATGACAGGCTCGTCACCTTCCGCGTGTGGACTCGCGCGGGGGAGTCCTTGGGGGGAACGGATGAAAGCACTTCTCTTCGTCAGCCAGTGCATAGACCGGCTGTCGGCCGGCTTCGCCGTGATCGCGGACTATCTGGTCCTGATCGCGGTTCTGATCAGCGCCGGTAACGCGCTGTTGCGATACACCTTGAACATGAGCTCGAACGGCCTCCTGGAAATCCAGTGGTACATGTTCGCGGCGATCGTTCTCCTGGGCGCAGCTTATACGCTGCGCATGAACGAGCATGTACGCGTCGATCTTGTTTATTCCATGCTTTCGGTGCGCGGACGGCTGCTGATCGACATTTTCGGCTTCGTCGTCCTGTTCCTGCCGGTGATCGGCTATCTTTTCTGGCTGACCTTCCCCTTCTTCTGGCGCTCCTTCGTCACGGGCGAAGCGTCGATGAATGCGGGCGGCCTCATTCTCTGGCCAGCGAAGCTCACCCTGCCGCTCGGCTTCGGGCTCTTGTTCCTTCAGGGCCTGTCCGAGCTGATCAAGCGCCTTGCGGCGCTGAACGGCCTGATCACGCTCGAAACCAAATACGAAAAGCCGCTTCAGTAACTCGGCGTCCGGGGGGACATTTTCATGTTTGAATACGGTCCGATGCCGCCGATGATGTTCGGCGCGATGATCGTCTTTCTGCTGCTGGGCTTTCCGGTGGCGTTCTCGTTGGCTGCCGTCGGCATGTTGTTCGGCGTGCTCGGCGTGGTCTTCGACCATTTCAGCCCTGCGCTTCTGAACGCGCTGCCCTTGCGCTTCTACGGCACGATCTCGAACGATCTGCTGCTCGCAATCCCCTTCTTCACCTTCATGGGCGCGATTCTGGAGCGCTGCGGGCTGGCGGAAGACCTGCTCGAGGGCTCCGGCCAGCTCTTCGGGCCGGTTCCGGGCGGCCTCGCCTATGCGGTCGTGATCGTCGGCGCGGTGCTCGGCGCCATCACCGGCACGGTCGCCGCGTCCGTGATCGCGATGGGCGTCGTCTCGCTGCCCGTGATGATGCGCTACGGCTACGATATGCGGCTGGCGACCGGCGTCATCGCGGCGTCGGGCACGATCACGCAGGTGATCCCGCCCTCGCTGGTTCTGATCATTCTGGCCGACCAGCTCGGCCGCTCGGTCGGCGACATGTATGCCGGCGCGATCGGCCCATCGCTCCTCCAGATCGCCCTGTTCCTCGGCTTCATCTTCGTCGTCTCGAAGATTCAGCCGCATCGCATGCCGCCGCTGCCGCCCGAAGCGCGCACCAAGAGCGGGCGCGAGCTGCTCTGGCAGGTGGCCAAGGGCATGGTGCCCTCGCTGGCGCTGATCTTCCTCGTGCTTGGCACGATGTTCATGGGCCTTGCGACGCCGACGGAAGCGGGCGCGATGGGCTCGGTCGGGGCGATTCTCCTCGCGGCGCTGCACGGCCGTCTGTCCTGGTCGCTGACGCGTCAAGCCATGGCGATGACCATGCGCCTCACCGCCATGGTCGTCTTCATCCTGATCGGCTCCACCGTCTTCAGCCTCGTCTTCCAAGGGATGGATGGCGGCCACTGGATCGAATATCTCCTGTCTCACATCCCCGGCGGGGTCGTGGGCTTCCTGATCTTCGTCAACATCTTCATCTTCTTCATCGCCTTCTTCCTCGACTTCTTCGAAATCGCCTTCATCATCGTGCCGCTTCTGGCGCCGGTAGCGGACTCGCTCGGCATCGATCTCGTCTGGTTCGGCGTGCTGCTCTGCGTGAACATGCAGACGGCCTTCATGCACCCGCCCTTCGGCTTTGCGCTGTTCTATCTGCGCGGCATCGCCCCGCCCAACGTGAAGACCTCCGACATCTATCTTGGGGCCATTCCCTGGCTCGGCCTCCAGCTCATTCTCGTGCTGGTGCTGATTCTCTGGCCGCAGTCGGTGACCTACTTCCTCAAAAAGGAAGCCGTGGTGGACCCGAGCACCATCCAGCTCAACGTCCCGATGCCCGGAATGCCAGCACCGGGCGGCGCGCCCGCGCCGGGAGCCGCGCCGAGCTTCGGCCAGCCAGCGGCCCCGAGCTTCGGTCAGCCCGCAGCGCCCAGCTTCGGCGCTCCCGCGCCGGCACCTAGCTTCGGCCAGCCGGCCGCGCCGTCCTTCGGGCAGCCGGCTTCCCCCGCTCCGGCCCCCGCGCCCAGCTTCGGCGCTCCGGCGACGCAGCCGTGACAACAAAAAAGCCGGCGGTCTCCCGCCGGCTTTTTTGTTCTGTCGGAGCGCGACCCTATCTACCTGCCGCCTGCTGCGAATAGACATAGGTGTCATAGGAATATTCCGCGACGCGGAACCACTCGTAGCTCTGCGAGCGGAACGTCTTCCAAGGGTCGTAGATCGCCTTCCACTTCGGATTGCTCTCCGACAGCGAAGCGTAAAGCTTCATCGCCGAATCGTAGGCGCCGTCCAGAATGTCGCGCGGCAGCGGGCGCAGCTGAACGCCCTTGCCGACGAGCGAGCGGATCGCCTGCATGTTCTTCACGTCGTAGAGCGCCAGCATGTTGATATTGGCGGCTTTCGCGGCCGTATCCAGCGCCACCTTGTAGCTTGCCGGCAGCGTCTCGTAGCGCTCCTTGTTGAAGAGGAAATGGACGGTCAGCCCGCCCTCCCAGAAGGCCGGGTAATAGTAATACGGGGCGACTTGATAGAAGCCGAGCTTCTCGTCGTCATAAGGGCCGATCCATTCCGTCGCGTCGATCGTCCCGCGTTCCAGCGCGGGATAGATGTCACCGCCGGCCAGCTGCTGCGGCACGACGCCGAGCGGCTCCATCACCCGGCCCGCAAGGCCCGCAATGCGCATCTTGAGGCCCTTGAGATCGGCCAGCGAGTTGATCTCCTTGCGGAACCAGCCGCCCATCTGGACGCCCGTATTGCCGCCCGGCAGGCCCTTCACGCCGTATCCGGCCAGGAACGTGTCGAACAGCTCGTTGCCGCCGCCATGGTAGAGCCAGGCATTCTGCTGGCGCGCATTGAGGCCGAAGGGAATGGTCGCGCCGATCGCGAAGGTCGGGTCCTTGCCGACGTAATAATAACAGGCCGTGTGCGCCGCCTCGACCGTGCCGTCCTGCACGGCGTCGAGCGCCTGAAGGCCCGGCACGAGTTCGCCGGCCGGAAACACGTCGATCTTGAAGCGACCATCCGTCATTTCGGAAATGGTCTTGGAGAGAACCTCCGCGCCGCCGAAGATCGTATCGAGCGTGTTGGGAAAGCTCGACGTCAGACGCCAGCGAATTTCCGGTGCGCTCTGCGCCAAGGCCGGCTTGGCGAGTGCCGAGCCGGTCGCCAACGCGCCACCCGCCAAGCCCGCCTTGAAAATGAATTTACGACGATCCACGCCGAGTCCTCCCTGAACACCCCCTCCGCGGGGCATGGCATTCTGGGAGGACATCAGCTCCACACGCAAGGCGCGTCGGTACCTTCACGAAAGCGTGTCAGAGGCGGCGGACCGCCTCTGACGAGATCACGAAGCCCGGCTTATTTCCCGGCGGCCTGCTGGGAATAGACATAGGTGTCGTTCGTGTATTCCGCGACACGGAACCACTCGTAGATCTGCGTGCGGAACTGGCTCCACGGATCGTACATCGCCTTCCACTTCGGGTTCGACGCGTCGAGCTTGGCGTAGAGCTGCTGGGCCGACCCATAGGCCGCGTCGAGCACATCGCGCGGCAACGGGCGAAGCTGCACGCCCTTGCCCACGAGCGAGCGAATCGCGCGCATGTTCTTCACGTCGTAATCGGCGAGCATCCGCGTGTTGCAGACGGTGGAAGCCGCCTCCAGTGCCGCTCGGTAGGTCGCCGGCAGTTCCTCGGTCTTGGCCTTGTTGAAGATGTAGTGGACGGTCGGCCCCGCTTCCCAGAAAGCCGGGTAATAGTAGTACGGGGCAACCTGATAGAAGCCGAGCTTCTCGTCGTCATAGGGGCCGACGAACTCGGTCGCGTCCAGCGTGCCGCGCTCCAGCGCCGGATACACGTCGCCGCCGGCCAGCTGCTGCGCGACGACGCCGAGCGGGGCGAGCACTTGGCCCGCGATGCCGGCGATGCGCATCTTCAGACCCTGAAGATCGGCCAGCGAGTTGATTTCCTTACGGAACCAGCCGCCCATCTGCGTGCCGGTGTTGCCGCCGGGATGCGCCACCACGCCGTAATCGGCAAGGAACGCGTTCACCGCTTCGTTGCCCCCGCCATTATAGAGCCAGGCATTCTGCTGGCGGGCGTTGAGGCCGAAGGGGATGGCCGAGCCGATGGCAAAGGTCGGATCCTTGCCGACGTAGTAATAGAGAACGGTATGCGCCGCCTCGACCGTGCCCCCCTGCACGGCGTCGAGCGCCTGAAGGCCGGGTACGAGCTCGCCGGCCGGAAACACGTCGATCTTGAACTTGCCGTCGGTCAGGTCCGACACCGTTTTGGAGAAAAGCTGCGACGAGCCGAACAGCGTGTCGAGCGTGTTCGGAAAGCTCGACGTCATGCGCCAGCGCAGATCCGGCGTGCCTTGCGCCAAGGCGGGTGCCGCCAGCGTCAGGCTGGCGCCGGCCGTCAGCCCGGCCGACCGAATGAATGTACGACGATCCATGGAATTCCCCCCAGCGGCCCGGCTCGTGATGGAAAGCCTAGGCCGGTGCAATCTCTGCCAACCTCGCGCGGCCGATGAGAGTGGCCGCGTCGCTCTTTCCCTACACGAAACTTGCGCGATCGAAAATTAGAGGTGTCATCCGCCGGACATCGTGATATGGACGCGTCGTGGCCGGCTTAGCTCAGCTGGTAGAGCACCTGATTTGTAATCAGGGGGTCGCGGGTTCGAGCCCTGCAGCCGGCACCACGGGTCCACAAACTTCCCCTTCATCGTTGATCTCTGTGGTTTTTCCCGCGTTTGACGGCGTCGGGTAAATTTCTGAGCATGGCAGTTTGCTCCCGATGTCTCGGTCGAGCCTTGCCTCTTCTTCTGACCCTCACCAATATTGATTGAATCGTATTTTCAATAAAACCCGCCAATGAGAGCAAGCATGTTTTCGCCATAGGCGGCAGACATGCAAATGGCGTGGCCGTTACTGATCAGTTGGTTCGATCTTTAACGGTTTTTTCCATCCCACCTGAACGGCCGGTGGCCAATCTGGCCCCACGCTGAACATGCTGATGGAGCCTATCGATGGCCAAAAAAACGAAAACGAAAGCCGTGAAGGTCGAGACCGGCGAGCCGACGACCAAGCGCGGCCTGTCGCGCAAGGTCAAGATTCTGGCCGGCTGCGCCACGATGTTCGCCATCGTTTCAGGGGCCGGTGGGGCCTATCTTCTGACGCAGTCGCCCGCCCATGCCGTCGAGACGGTTGAAGCCGGCCCGCCCGCCATTCCGGTTCCGATGCCGGTGGAACTCGTCGCGTCCGCTGCGCAGCTTCAGGCAAGCGATTATCAGATCGTGTCGATCTTCCGGAACGAGGCGATCGTCGCGACGCGCGACAATCTCGTTCGCCTGAAGATCGGCTCGTCCGCGCCGGGCATCGGCACGGTGACCGCCATTCAGGCCGGCGACAATGGCGGCGGCGCCATCGTCGGCACGGACGCGACTTTGAAAAGCCTCTGACGGCACGCGAGGCCCGATCTCGGGCGGAGATGGTCCGTCTTCGCGAAATCGATCGTCTCCCCTTCTCGCGTTCCTTCCCAACTCACCATTCGGAAAGGCCAGCCTTCGGGCTGGCCTTTCGCGTTTGCGGCTTCGTTTCGGGGATGACGCCCCTTTTCGAATGGCGGGCTCCGCTATATCCATTCGGACATATCGGATCAGCTGAGGGGTCGTCCGTGACGAATCGTAGATGCCTGTTTCGTCTTTTGACTGCCGTGGCCCTCGTGATCGGCGGGCTGTGCCAGGCTCCCGCTCACGCGCAGGACAAGGCTCCCGTGGTCTTTGCGGCCGCGAGCCTCAAGAACGCGTTGGACGATGCGAATGCGGCTTGGAAGCAGGCCGGCGGCTCCGGCGCGACATTGTCCTATGCCGCGAGTTCAGCGCTCGCGAAGCAAATCGAGGCCGGCGCGCCGGCCGATCTCTTCGCCTCCGCCGATCTCGCCTGGATGGACTATCTCACGGGGCGCAAGCTGATCCGGCCGGACAGCCGCGTCGATCTTCTCGGAAACGATCTGGTTCTGATCGCACCGGCAAACTCGACTGTCTCGGCCGAGATCGCATCGGGCTTTCCGCTCCGTTCGATGCTTTCAGGGGGCAAGCTCGCCATGGCGAATGTGGATTCGGTGCCGGCGGGCAAATATGGCAAAGCCTCGCTGCAAAAGCTCGGCGTCTGGAGCGATGTGGAAGGCAGCGTGGCACAGGCCGAAAACGTGCGCGCCGCGCTGCTCCTCGTATCTCGCGGCGAAGCGCCGCTCGGCATCGTGTATAAGACGGACGCGGTGTCCGACCCGAGTGTTCGAATCGTCGCGACCTTTCACGCCGATTCGCACGAGCCGATTGTCTATCCCTTTGCCCTGACGGCGGACACGAACTCGACGCAAGCCGAAGCCTTTCTCACCTTTCTGAAAAGCGACGCCGCCGCCGCGCTGTTTCGGAAACAGGGTTTCACGATCCTCGATCCGGCCCGCCCGTAAGCGTCGGGCGAGGTCGAGGCATGGAAACAGCGTGGGGCTTCAGCGCGGACGAATGGACGGCCGTGCGGCTCAGCCTTCGCGTGGCGAGCGTCGCGACGCTGGCCAGCCTGCCCTTCGCGCTCCTGGTTGCCTGGCTCCTCGTGCGCACCCGCTTTCCTGGCAAGGCGCTGCTGAACGGTCTCGTTCATCTGCCGCTGGTTCTGCCCCCGGTGGTCACGGGCTACGTTCTGCTGCTGCTGTTCGGGCGGCGCGGGCCGCTGGGCGTGTTCTTCGAGTCCTGGTTCGGACTGGTCTTCTCGTTCCGCTGGACCGGCGCCGCGCTCGCCTCCGCCGTGATGGGCTTTCCGCTGATGGTGCGGGCCATTCGATTGTCGCTGGAGGCGATCGACCGCCGGCTGGAGGATGCCGGCGCGACGCTCGGCGCGGGCCCAGTCTGGGTGTTCCTTCTCGTGACCCTGCCCCTCGCCCTGCCCGGCATTCTGGCGGGCCTCATTCTGGGTTTCGCCAAGGCGATGGGCGAATTCGGCGCGACCATCACCTTCGTCTCCAACATTCCCGGCGAAACGCAGACGCTTCCGGCCGCGATCTATACGCTCACCCAAGTACCGGGCGGCGACGCGGCGGCGCTGCGCCTGACGGCACTCTCCGTCGCTCTCTCCATGGCCGCACTGATCGCCTCCGAATGGCTGGCGACGCGGCTCAGCCGACGCGTCGGCTCTGCATGAGCCTCGATGTGTCCGTGCGTCAACGCCTCGGCGCGTTTCAACTCGACATCGCCTTCCGCGCCGAAGGCGGGCTGACCGCGCTGTTCGGACGCTCGGGCTCGGGCAAGACCTCGCTGGTGAATCTCGTCGCTGGCCTCACGCGGCCGAATGAGGGGCGGATTGCGATGGGAGACCGTGTGCTGGCCGATACGAAGACCGGACTGTTCGTCCCCGCCCATCGACGCCGGATCGGCTATGTCTTCCAGGACGCGCGCCTGTTTCCCCATCTGACGGTTCGACAGAACCTTGTCTTCGGCCGATGGTTCGCCCCTTGGGCGGAACGACGCACGGATTTCGACGGCGTGGTCGATCTCCTCGGCCTGTCATCGCTTCTCGCGCGCCGTCCTCAGCGCCTCTCGGGCGGCGAAAAGCAGCGGGTCGCCATCGGCCGCGCGCTTCTGACCAACCCTCGCCTTCTCCTGATGGACGAACCGCTGGCGGCACTGGACGAAGCGCGGAAGGCGGAGATCATCCCCTATATCGAACGGCTGCGCGACGAAGCGGGCATGCCGATCCTCTATGTCAGCCATTCCGTTTCCGAAGTACGCCGTCTCGCCTCGCATCTGGTGGTTCTCGCTGACGGTCGCGTCGTCGCCGACGGGCCGGCTGCCGGCGTGATGGATCGTCTCGACCTGTTTCCGCTCGCAGCCGATCAGGAGCCGGGCCGAGAACTCGATGCACAGGTCGTCTCGCATGACCCATCCTATGGACTGACCACCGTCGCATTGGCAGGCGCGCGGTTTCATCTCCCCACCGTCGCCGCTCGAATCGGCAGTCCTCTGCGGCTGCGCATCCGCGCGCGCGACGTGATGATCGCGACACGAGCGCCGGAGGGTATCAGCGCGCTGAATGTCGCGCGCGGACGGATCGTGTCCGTCCGGCCCGATGGCCCCAGCGGCATGGATCTGGTGCTGGATTGCGCCGGCGACGAAATCCTCGCGCGCATCACGCGCCGCTCGTTCGACGAACTCGGCCTGCATCCCGGCACCACGGTCTATGCCGTGGTCAAGGCGGTGGCCTTCCGCCCGGCCGGCGAGCGCCGGCCAGAGGACTGATCTCAGACGAAGCGCAGCGTCGCCAGCGGCTTCAGCGCAGCCGCCAACGGATCGATGGCGGCGGGCGGGCTTTCATCCACTGCGACCACGCAGGACGCAAAGGCGACGGGCTCGCGCAAAAGAGCCGCAAAGGCCGTCGCCCAATCCTGTGTGTCTTGTCGGACAGGAATACTGGTTGATGTGATCTGCGCCAATTTAGGATCGGCGAGAAGTCCAGCCAGCCGTGCGGGTGCAAGCTCCAACAAAGCGGCCGGGGTAATGAGGCGGCCCCTGAAGCCGGCCGGCCGATAGCCATCCGCGATCAGCCAATCGGCGAGGCCGGGCGCACGCCCCGCCGCCTGGAGAAGCGGGCCTACGCGCATCCAGGCTGCCTCGGCGCGGCGGCCGGGCACGGTGACGAGAAGAATCGTCCGAGTCTCCATGCTGTTGGCCTGTGCGCCCCAGGGACGGGCCACGACCCCGCCAGCCAACGCCAGCCCACCAGCCAGAACCGCGCGGCGTGTCGGACCACTCGTCACGCCTTTCATGATCCGCCTTCCTCGATCTGGATGGTCTGGCGTAGAAGCCGCGTGCGGTCGGCCGAGGGGCCGACGAGGATTTCGTATTCGCCCGGCTCGACGGAGGGCGTCAGATCAGGGCCGGGAAAGGCGAGCGCGGCCACGGGCAGCGTCAGCATCGTGCGGGCCTCCTCGCCCGGACGCAGCGCCAGGCGATTGAAGCCTTTGAGTTCGAGCAGCGGCCGGGCGACGCGCGCCACGGGCTTCCGCACGAACAGGAAGACCGTTTCCTCCGCCAGATGCTCGCCGTCATTGGCGAGATCGACCGCGACGGTGATCGTCTCGTTGCCCTTCGGCCGCTTCGGCTCGACGGTGAGCGAGGCATAGCGGACCTGTCCATAGGTCAGACCATGGCCGAAGGCGAAGAGCGGCGTCGTCGGCAGGTCGATATATTTGCTGGTATAGTGCCCATCGGATGCGGGCCGGCCCGATGGCCGTTCGCCGAAGAAGATCGGCACCTGCCCGACCGAGCGCGGCCAGGTGATCGGCAGTCGGCCCGAAGGCGAGGCGCGCCCGGTCAGAAGATCGGCGACTGCATGACCGGCCTCGCTGCCGAGGAACCATGTCGCCAGAACCGCATCGGCGCGGGCAAAAAGCCAAGGCACGGCGATCGGCCGGCCGGAGGACAGGAGCACGACGGTCGGCCGGCCGAGATCGAGAACGGCGCGGGCGAAATTGGCTTGATCACCCGGCAGGTCGAGCCCCGTGCGGCTTGCGGCTTCGCCGCTCATGTCGCGCGCCTCGCCGATGGCCAGGATCACGAGATCGGCCTCGCGGCAGAAGGCCAGCGCCGCTTCCGGCCCGCCCTCTTCCGCCTCGTCCACACCGACGCCGCGCGCGTGGGAAATGGCGCAGTCCGGCCTGGCCTCACGCAGCCCTTGCAGAAAGGTGACGCACTCGCCCGCCTCCCCCGCGCCGGACCAGCTTCCCATCATGTCCGTCGCCGCATCGGCCAAGGGGCCGACCATAGCGATCCGCTGCGGACGCTCGGACAGGGGCAGAACCGAACGGCGATGGCTCAGCAACACGGCCGAGCGCCGCGCCGCCTCGCGCGCCAGCGGGCGGTGCTCGGGCAGAAGCGCCCCGGCGCCCTCACCGCCGGGCGCAAGCCCGCGCATCGGATCGTCGAAGAGGCCGAGACGCTCCTTCAGCGCCAGGACGCGGCGCGTGCTCGTCTCGATCTCGCCAAGGGTCACAAGCCCGCGTTCCAGGGCAAGAGGCAGCCCTTGCTCATAAGCGCCGCTCATCATGTCGATATCGACCCCGGCCTTCAGCGCCAGTGCGGCGGCTTCGGTAAGATCGGTCGCGACGCCATGCGCGACGAGTTCCGCAATCGCGTTGTAATCGCTGATGACGACGCCATCGAACCCCGCCTCGCCGCGCAGCCAGCCGTTCAGGAGCGGGCCATTGGCCGTCATCGGAACGCCCGATAGATCGGAAAAAGCTGGCATGACGGCCGCGCAGCCCGCCGCGATGGCCGCTTGAAACGGTGGCAGATAGGCTTCGCGCAGCGTGCGCTCGGACATGTCGGTCGAGGCATAGTCGCGCCCCGCCGAGGCCGCGCCATAGGCGACGAAATGCTTCACGGTGGCCGCCACGCTCCTCGGATCGGACAGATCGTCCCCTTGAAAGCCGCGTACCTTGGCCGCGCCGAACAGCGACTGAACGTAAGGGTCCTCGCCCGCGCCCTCGACCACGCGGCCCCAGCGCGGATCGCGCGAGACGTCGAGCATGGGTGCGAAGGTGAGCGCCACGCCGTCGACGGCCGCTTCACGCGCGCTCGCCCGCGCCGTCGCCTCCCAAAGCGACGGGTCGAAGGCAGCGGCTTCGGCCAGCGGCACGGGAAACACCGTGCGATGCCCGTGCACCACGTCGAAGCCCAGCAGCAGCGGGATTTTCAGGCGCGATTCTTCGATCGCGACGCGCTGGATATCGCGCACAGATCTTGGGCCGAAGACGTTGAGGAGGCTCCCCGCCCGCCCCTCGCGCACCGCGCCGGACGCATCGCCGCCGAGAATCGGCCCGGTGACGGAAAAGCCGGCGGCCAGCATGTTGAGCTGGCCGATCTTCTCCGTCAGCGTCATCTGCGACAGAAGCGCGTCGATGCGCGATGCGGACATGGGCAGGTCTCCGTCTCGAGAGATGTCTTGGACCATGGCGATGGGCCGCCTATCAACCGGTCCTGCGACGAGAATGAGGCCGCGCGTAGGGGCCTGCCCCAGGCGCGGGCCGCTTGCCGGCTGACCATCTCCATGGATAAGCATGGTCTTTCGTCCATGGGAGAGGTGCGCGGATGGCCGTCTTTTCGGTTCGTCACAAGACGGTGTTCTACTACGCTCGGCCGGTCTCGTTCGGTGAGCACAGGCTCCTGTTTCGCCCGCGCGACAGCTACGACCAGCGCCTTCTCAACTCCACGCTCGATATCGATCCGGCCCCGGCCGACATTCGATGGATGCACGACGTCTTCGGAAACTGCGTCGCTCTGGTCCGCTTCGACACGCCGGCCAAGCGCCTGTCCTTCGACGCGCGGCTGACGGTGGATCACGCCCCGCAGGCCGCGCCCGACTTCCAGATCGACCCGGCCGCCCTCACCTATCCGTTCGACTATGGCGCGGACGATCGGCTCGATCTCGGACGGACCATCGAGCGCCATTATCCCGACCCGCAGGACGAGGTCGGCAAATGGGCGCGGCGCTTCCTCGCCCACGGGGACCGGCACACGGATACGGGCAAGCTCCTGATGACGCTGTGCTACGCGATCCGCGAGTGCTTCTCCTATGCGCGCCGACACGAGCGAGGGACGCAGACGCCCTACGAGACGCTGCTGCTGCGCAAGGGCACCTGCCGCGACTTCGCGTTGTTCATGATGGAGGCCGTTCGCTCGCTCGGCTTCGCCGCCCGCTTCGTCACCGGCTATATCTATGTGCCGGATCGGGATGGGTCGGATACGCTGGGCGGCGGCGCCACTCATGCCTGGTGCCAGGTTTTCCTGCCGGGCGCCGGGTGGATCGAATTCGACCCGACCAACGGCATCGTCGGCAATCGTGATCTGATCCGGGTGGCCGTGGTCCGCGACCCCACGCAGGCGACGCCCTTGTCCGGTACCTTCAGCGGCGCCGCTGCCGACAGTCTCGGCATGACGGTGCAGGTCAACGTCATCACCGAAGGTAGATTGGAAGGGACACTGCCTATCGAAGAGGCAATTTGTAAAAAGATTGGAACATAAGCAGCGTTCGTGCCTTCATAGCGAAACGGCGCACTCCGCGCCGCGCGAAGGGGACTCACGAATGCGGATCAAGGCAGGCTTCACGCTGGGATATGAATGCGCGCAGCCCACGCCCATGCTTCTCGTCCTGAATATCCACCCATCGCGACGGGTCGATCTTTTGAGTGAGCAGGTGCTTTACTTCGACCAGCAAGTGCAGCCTTGGACCTACACGGACGGGTTCGGCAACTCCTGCACGCGCATTCTCGCGCCGGCCGGCACGACGCATATTTCTACGAGCTTCGAAATCTACGACTCCGGCGAGCCTGACGCCGTTGCCTGGAACGCCGTGCAGCACGAAATTCAGGACCTGCCCGACGAGGTGCTCGTCTATCTTCTTGGCAGCCGCTATTGCGACACCGACAAGCTCGCGAACTTTGCCTGGCAGCAATTCGGGCACACCGCGCCGGGCTGGGGCCGAGTGCAGGCCGTCTGCGATTTCGTGCACAACCATATCGCCTTCAACTATCAGAACGCCGACTCCACGCGCTCGGCGCATGGCGGGTTCACGGATCGCACCGGCGTTTGCCGCGATTTCGCGCATCTGGCGATCACGCTCTGCCGCTGCCTCAACATCCCCGCGCGCTACTGCACGGGCTATCTTGGCGACTTCGGCGTTCCTCTTTCGCCCGCTCCCATGGACTTCAGCGCTTGGTTCCAGGTCTATCTCAGCGGCCGCTGGTACACGTTCGACGCGCGTCACAATTTCCCGCGCATCGGCCGAATTCTGATGGCGACAGGCCGGGACGCGACAGACGTCGCCCTGTCCACCAATTTCGGCCCTGCCCTCCTTTCGCATTTCCATGTCGTTACCGAGGAAGCGTTCGCCTACGCCTGACGGCGAGGTGATCTGCGACGGATTCGTCAGCCGGCTCATGAGCACGGAACGGGCGAGCCCTTGCCCGATTGCAGTTTCGATAGCGCCGCAGGGCGCTCGGACTTCAATCGGATAGGTAGGACATGGCCGATAGCACGCAGATTCGAGAACATATGGAAATCCTCGGCTCCGACGGGGAGCATGTTGGAACCGTCGATCGCCTCGATGGTGCGCGTATGAAGCTGACGCGCACCGACCCGGCCGCCAGGGGCGAACACCACTTCATCCATGTGGACTCGGTGGAAAGCGTGGAAGATGGCAAGGTCCGCCTGAACCGGACCGGCGCGCAGGCGCGCGACGAATGGGGCGTGGAAAGCGTCGGTGGCACCACGGCGGGGGATGATGAGCATGGCGCCGAGCCCCGCTCGGCGAGAGTCGGCTCATGAGCCGCCTTCCGAACCATCCGCAAACCGGCATCCGCGCCGCGCTCATGGCTGCTGCGCTGCTCACCGTCTCGCCGGCCGCCTTCGCGCAAGTGCCCTCGCCCGCACAGGCTGCGCCCAAGCTCGAAAAGCTGGCCGATTTCCCCCATCAGGTGACGGGCGTGACCGTTGCCGAGGATGGCCGCGTCTTCGTCAACTTCCCACGCTGGACCGAGGATTCGCCCGTATCCGTCGCCGAACTCACCAAGGCCGGCACGCTCAAGCCCTATCCGAGCGACGAATGGAACGCGTGGCGCAACGCGCGCAAGGACAAGATGGACGCCAGCCAGCACTGGGTCTGCGTCCAGAGCGTGGTGGCCGATGGGCGCGGCCATGTCTGGGTGCTCGATGCCGCCGCGCCCGCGCAGTCGCTTCTCGTGCCGAAGGGCGCCAAGCTCGTGCGCATTGATCTCGCGACCAATCAGATCGGGCAGACCATCGCTTTCGACGAGACGGCCGCGCCGCAGGGCTCATATCTCAACGATGTTCGCTTTTCGCCGGACGGTCGCCACGCCTTCATCACCGATTCCGGTGCCAAGGGCGCGCTTCTGGTGGTGGATCTCGAAAGCGGAAAAGCCCAGCGTGTGTTGGACGGCCATCCGTCCACACAGGTCGAAAAGGGGGTTGAGGTCAAAGCCGACGGCCAAGTGCTGCGCCGTCCCGATGGGCGCGGCGTGGAGTTCTCCGCCGATGGCATCGCCCTGTCGAAGGACGGCCAGTATCTCTATTGGCAGGCGATCAAGGGCAAAACACTCTATCGCGTCGCGACTGAAAAGCTGATCGGCTCCGGTCTGAAGGGAGAGGATGTATCCGGCGCTGTGGAGCCCTTCGGCGAGAACGGTGTGGCGGACGGGCTTCTGATCGGGCGCGAGAGCGGAGCCATGTATGTGACCGCGCCGGAGGAAGATGCCGTGAAACGGCGCGACCTTTCCGCCGGCCCATCGGGCAAGCCGGAAATCCTCGTGAAGGACGAGCGGTTGCGCTGGCCCGATACGTTCAGCGAAGCGCCGGATGGCTCGGTCTATGTCACGACCTCGCGCATTCAGGACTCCGCCTTCTTCAAACCGGACGCACCGGCCAGCCTGCCAACGCAGCTTTGGCGAATCAGCTTCGGCGAGTGAGCCTGCGCAATTCGTAGAAAAGGCCGGCGCTTTGCCGGCCTTTTCGTTGCAACCCGTGCGACGGCAACAACAAGGGAAAGCCTCGCCCGACTTGCAGCCGAGGCCCGCAAACGGCATGGAGACGGCAGGAATGTTTGTCGCCGCGCCAAGTTCGCGGCCTTGAGACTGAAAAAGGCTTCATCATGAGCGCCGCAACGGACATGACGCAGACTGCGTCCGCCGTGCCGACCGGCTATGCCGCCCGTCGCACCTTCGCCATCATCTCCCACCCGGACGCCGGCAAGACGACGCTGACGGAAAAGCTGCTGCTCGCCGGCGGCGCCATCAACATGGCCGGCGCGGTCAAGGCGCGCGGCGAGAACCGCCGCGCCCGGTCCGACTGGATGGAGATCGAGCAGTCGCGCGGCATCTCCGTCACCTCTTCGGTCATGACCTTCGAGCGCGAGGGCATCACCTTCAACCTGCTCGACACGCCGGGCCACTCGGATTTCTCCGAAGACACCTATCGCACGCTGACCGCCGTCGACAGCGCCATCATGGTGGTGGACGCGGCCAAGGGCATCGAGTCCCAAACGCGCAAGCTCTTCGAGATCTGCCGCCTGCGCGACATTCCGATCATCACCTTCGTCAACAAGGTGGACCGCGAAGGCCGCAGCCCGTTCGAGGTGCTGGACGAGATCGAGGAGGCGCTGGCGCTCACCGTCTCTCCGCAGGTCTGGCCGGTCGGCATGGGAACCGACTTTCAAGGCTGCTACGACTTCGCCCATGACGAGTTCATCTACTCAAAGGCTCGCGCCAACGGCCCCTGCGACAGTCTGAAGAAGGTCGAAGGGCTGGACGACCCGGCCTTCACCTCCATGATCGCGCCTCACGTGCTGGAGCGCTTCGCGGAAGAGGCGGAACTCGCTCGCGAGGGCTATGCGAGCTTCGACGCCGACGCCTATCGCCAGGGCCATCTGACGCCCGTCGTCTTCGGCAGCGCGCTGCGCGACTTCTCGGTGGATCAGCTCTTGCGCATCGTCGCGCGCTTTGCCCCGCCGCCGCGCCCGCAGCCCTCCGACAAGGGGCCGGTCGAGCCGACCAATGACGAGGTTTCGGCCTTCGTCTTCAAGGTTCAGGCCAATATGGACCCGAACCACCGCGACCGCGTCGCCTTCGTTCGTTTCTGCTCGGGCCATTTCAAGCGCGGCATGAAGCTGAATCATGTGCGCTCGGGCAAGCCGCTGGCCGTCAACAATCCGATCTACTTCTTCGCGCAGGAGCGCGCGCTGACGGAGGAAGCCTTCGCGGGCGACGTGATCGGCATTCCCAACCATGGCACGCTGCGCGTCGGCGACACGCTGACCGAAGGGGCGGCCTTCCGCTTCACAGGCCTGCCCTCCTTCGCGCCCGAAGTCATGCGCCGCGTGCGCCTGGAAGACACGATGCGCATGAAGCAGCTGCGCCGCGCGCTGGAGGACTTGGCCGAGGAAGGCCTCGTGCAGGTCTTCAAACCGATGTTCGGCTCGAACTGGATCGTCGGCGTCGTCGGCCCGCTCCAGCTCGACGTTCTCGCCTCGCGCATTCGGGGCGAATACAAGACCGAGATCGGCTTCGAGCCCGTGCCCTATTCCACCGCGCGGTGGATTTCTTCGGCCGAGGAGCGCAAGCTCAAGGACTTCATCAAGGACAACGGCATGAGCATCGCGCTCGATCGCGACGAGCGGCCGGTCTTCCTGCCCAAGAGCGATTGGGAACTCCGCTACGCCCGCGAGCGCAACCCGGACATCTCCTTCGACGAGACACGCGAGCTGGTTTCGGTCTGACGTCGATGAAGCCGGCGGGCGCGATCGGTGCCCTCCGGCCCTTTTCGCGAGTTCCCCCTGTCGGAGCCGTCGGCCCGTGAGACGATGGCCTGGGCGGAAATCGCCTCGCGGCGATGGCGTGGGCGGCAAACGCCTGACGGCGACTGCCGGAGGTGACGCACCGTTTCCTCGGGGTGAGGTTGACCGTTCCCCTTCGCGCCGCAACATTGCGCCCAACTCGCATCGCAAGGGAGACTCAGCATGAAAAAGGTCGCCGTTCTCGTCGGCTCGCTCCGCAAGGATTCCATCAACCGCAAATTCGCCCAGTCGCTGGGCAAGCTCGCGGAAGGCCGGCTGGAATTTCACTTCGTCGAACTCGGAGACGTGCCGATGTACAATGACGATCTCCTGGCGGACATGCCCGCGCCCGTCGCCCGCCTGAAAAGCGAGATCGCCTCGGCCGACGCGGTGCTCTTCGTCTCGCCCGAATATAACCGCTCCTTCCCCGCCGTCCTGAAGAACGCCATCGACTGGGGTACCCGCCCCTATGGCCAGAACGTCTTCGCGGCCAAGCCCGGCGGTCTCGTCGGCACCTCGCCGGGCGCGGGCGGCGCTGGCATCGGCCAGAACCACCTGAAGAGCGTGCTCAACGTCGTGGACATCGTGCTCATGGGCCAGCCGGAAGTCTATTTCCACTACAAGCCGGAGCTTTTCGCCGAGGATGGCTCGGTGACGGACGAGGCGACCAAGGCCTTCCTTCAGCGCTATGTCGACCGTTTCGTGCAGTGGATCGAGCGCACGTCGGAGCCCAAGGTCAACGCCCAGCCCGACGCGGCCTGAGCCTCAGGGCAGATCGCGCATCGCGATCCTGACGATCCCGCGCGCGTCCATCTCAGCTCGGGCGCGCGCGAGCGAACCATCGAGATCGATGCCGCGGCAGGCATCCTCGACCACCACGACCTCCAGCCCTGCTTCGCGTGCGTCAAACGCCGTCCAGGCGACGCAGAAATCCGTGGCGAGGCCGCAGAGAAACACGCGGTCGACGCCAAGATCGCCGACATATCCGGCCAGCCCCGTGGGGCTCACGCGATCCGCCTCGCGAAATCCCGAATAGCTGTCGACGGCAGGGTTCAGGCCCTTGCGGATCACCGCCCGCGCGTGGGGAATGTCGAGGCCGTGGTGGAACTCCGCCCCGTTCGTCCCCTGAATGCAATGATCGGGCCAGAGAACCTGCGTGCCATAGGACAGTTCTACCGTCTCGAACGGCGTCTTGCCATGGGTCGAGGCGAAGGAGGCGTGGCCGGCTGGGTGCCAGTCCTGCGTCAGGATCACATGCCGGAAGCGCCGGCCCAGCGCATTGGCAAGCGGCACGACGGCATCGCCCTCAGTCACGGCCAGCGCGCCGCCCGGGCAGAAATCGTTCTGCACATCCACCACCACCAACGCGTCGCGGTCACTCGGGGTCAGGTCCATGGATTCGCCCTTCTGAAAGACCCGCTCACGCTAAGCGGGAGACCCCTCTCCTGCCAAGCACCTGCTGCGGCGCAGCGGGAACGAAGCGAAGCCTTCGCGGGTTCGACCTCCATGAGTTCCGAGTGGAGGACACGGCGATGAAATGGACCCTCGTCATGGCATCGATCAGCCTGATGGCGGGCCTGTCCGCCGCCTCGGCCCAAAGCGATCTTGATGCCCTTCGCTGGAAGAACCGCATCCTTATCCTCTTCGCGCCGGAGACGAACGACCCCGCGCTCACCCAGCAGAAGCAGCGCCTCCTGTCGGATCGCGAAGCCCTGTCGGAGCGCGACCTCGTGGTGCTGAGCGTCGCGGGCGAGCGGGTCGAGGCTCTGTACGGAGACCCGAAGGCGCAGCACAGCGCGGCCGCGCTGCGCCGCCATTTCGGCTTGGGGGCCAAGCCAGATTTCGAAGCCATCCTGATCGGCAAGGATGGCGGCGTGAAATGGCGCAGCGACGCGCCGTTCGAGCCCAAGGCCATGAACGCCGTCATCGACGCCATGCCGATGCGGCGCTCGCAGCGCTGACCTTTCGATGCGGAAGGCTTAGGTCTTTCGCTTTTTCTTCTCGTCCTTCACCATGCGCTCATATTGCTCGACGAGCTTCGGGTCGGCAGGCTTGGGCGAGAGGTCGACGCCGGCCGACAGGCGGTCGGCGATCATGCCCAGCGCCTCGATGCGCGCATGGCGCTTGTCATTGGCGGGCACCACGAGCCAGGGCGCGCAATGGCTGGAGGTTCGCTCCAGCATTTCGTTCGCGGCGTCCTCGTATTCCGACCATTTGTCGCGGTTGCGAAAATCCTCGTAGGAGAGCTTCCAGCGTTTCAGCGGATCGTTCATCCTATCCTCGAACCGTCTCATCTGCTCCTCGGCATCAATGAACAGGAAAATCTTGACGATGCGCGTTCCCGCGTCGGTCAGGAGGCGCTCGAACTCGTTGATTTCCCCATAGGCGCGCCCCCATTCCGCCGGCTTGGCGAAGCCCTCAACTCGTTCCACCAGAACGCGGCCGTACCAGGAGCGGTCGAAGACGCAGATTTCTCCCGTAGCCGGAAGCCTCGCCCAGAAGCGCGAGAGATAATGATGCTGCAGGTCCTGCGGCGTCGGCGCGGCAATGGGCCAGACCTTGAAGCCGCGCGGGTCCATCACGGCCGACATGCGCCGGATCGCGCCGCCCTTGCCGGCCGCGTCCCATCCCTCGAACACCACCACGGCGCTATCGCCCGTGTGGAGATAGGCCTGCTGGATTTCCTGAAATTTCAGCTGAATGGCCTTGAGGCGGTCCTCGTAGAACGCCTTGTCGAGCTTGGCTCCCACGTCGAGCCTGTCGAGCGGCCGGTGGCCTGCATGGGTCGTGTCCTCGTGATGCGCCATGGAAAACTCGTCTCCTGTCTCGAACGTCCCGCCATAGCTATCGGCCGGGCCTCGACCGACCAGTGGCGACACCTCAAAGAGCGCAAGCCGCTGCTCGAACCATAGCCAACCATAGGTTTGGATCGTTGCGGCCGATCGCACGTTTCTCATGCAAGCCCGATCTTGGGCGAGGCTTCGAAAGACCCCATGCTGCAATCCGTGACGATCGAAACGCAGGCCTCGAATGTCGATGCGCTGGTGCCGCTTCACCCCTTGGGCGCGACCGCGAGTCTCATTCGCGAGCGAGTGGCAGAAGCGAAGGGCCGCCCGATCGTCTATGTCGCGCAGACGGTCCGCCGTGCGAAAGAGCTGATGGCCATTCTCGCCGGCTTCGACCCGGACCGCTCGCTGGCGTTCTTTCCGCCATGGGACTGCCTGCCCTATGACGGGAGCTCACCGTCCCGCTCGGTCATGGGGCAGCGCATGGGCGTCTTGCGCTGGCTGACCAACCCGGACAACAAGCCCGAGATCGTGCTAACCACCGCCGAGGCTCTTCTGCGCCGTGTGCCCCCGGCCTCCATCTGGAATGGGCTGCATCGCGAGTTTCGCGTCGGCGACCGGATCGAAATCGGCGAGGTCGAATCCTATCTGCGCGGTGTCGGCTATGTCTTCGACGACCGGGTGGACGAGCCGGGCGAGGCCGCGATCCGGGGCCGGGTCATCGACTTCTTCCCCGCCGCCGCGCCTCTGCCTTGCCGCATCGAGCATGAAGACGGGATCGTCAGCGCGATCCGCTCCTATGATCCGGTCACACAGAGAACGCTGGGCTCCAGCGAGATGTTGATCGTCGATCCCGCGAGCGAGGTTCCCGGTATGGCCCCTGCGCCCTCCGGCGAAAGCGTCGGCCGAGAGCACTGGCTCTGCCAGCATTACGAAACGGGGCTCGCCACGCTGTTCGACTATGTGGACGAGGCCAGCGTTCTTCTGGAAGACGGGGTGGAGCTTCGCGTCGGCTCGTTCTTCGAAACAGTCGCCAATGGTTTCGAGGAAGCCGGTGCCGGCCGAGGCAAGCGCCGCGCGCCCAAGCCGGAGCGCATGTTCCTCCAGCGTGAGGAATGGGAGACGCTTGTCGGCACGCGTCTTCTGGCGACGATCCATGATGGCAAGGAGTCCTTCGAGCTGCCGCGTTTCGCCGAGATGGACGCGCCCTGGCGTGCTTTGGCCGACTATCTCGGCAGCCAAAGCAAGAACATGACCGTCATTCTCGCCGCGCCCGATCAGGGGCTTCTGAAGGAATGGTCACGTCGCTTCCGCCGCAATCTCGGCCGCAGCCTCGAACTCGACGCGGATTGGGCGACAGCGCTCGCGTCCAAGAAGAAAGACGCAGGCTTCGGACTGGTTCTTCCCGTCGCGCATGGGTTCAGGGTGCCGGGCCACAAGGCCGTCGTCGTCACCGTGCAGGATCTCGGCGGCTCGTCGGCGGTCTCGCGGCGCGCGGACTCGGCCTCTTCGCTTCTGGCACCGGCCGATGCCACCTTCTCGCTCGGCGACGCGCTGGTCCATCTCGACCACGGCATCGGCCTTCTGGAAGGGCTGACGGAGGTCGAGCAGGACGGCACCAAACGGGACGCGGTTCGCCTGCGCTATGCCGACAATGCCACGCTGCTCGTGCCGGTACGCGAGATCGGTGCGCTCTGGCGTTATGGCGGCCAAGGCACAGGCGTGACACTCGACCGCCTCAAGGGCGGCAACTGGATCGAGCGACGCAATCGCCTGCTTCAGGACGTGCATCGGACGGCCGAGGGGCTGGTCGAGATGGCGCGTGCCAAGGCCAAGCGCCGCACCAAGGCCCTGCGGCCCGACCGGCGCGATTTCGAGCGCTTCTGCGGCCGCTTCCCGCATGAACTGTCGAACGATCAGGCAGCGGCGGTGGATGCCGTGCTGGAGGATCTCGCGAGCGGAAAGCCTATGGATCGCCTCGTTTGCGGCGATGTCGGCTTCGGCAAGACGGAGGTCGCCCTCCGGGCGGCAGCGGCCGTCGCCTTCAGCGGCCGTCAGGTGGCCATCGTCGCACCGACAACCGTTCTTGCGCAGCAGCACATGCGCACGGTCCAACGCCGGTTTGCGGGCTTCGGCATCGAAGTCGCCCACCTCTCGCGGCTTTCGACCCCCGCCGAAGCCCGCCGCGTCAAGGCGGGGCTGGCGGACGGTTCGATCCGTATCGTGGTCGGCACCCATGCCGTCGGTGGCAAGGGCGTCGGCTTCGCCGATCTTGGCCTGATGGTGATCGACGAGGAGCAGCGCTTCGGCGCCAAGCAGAAGGAAACCCTGCGCTCCCTCGGAAAGGACGCTCATCTTCTGACGCTGACGGCAACGCCCATTCCGCGGACTTTGCAGGCGAGCTTCGTCGGGTTGAACGATCTCAGCATCGTCGCGACGCCGCCGGTTCTGCGCCAGCCTATCCAAACGGTTCTGGCGTCGTTCGAGGATGACCGCGTGCGCGAAGCCTTGGAGCGCGAGACCAGACGTGGTGGCCAGAGCTTTGTCGTTTGCCCGCGTGTCGAGGATATCGAGCCCATGCGCGAGCGCCTGACGCGGATCGTGCCCGATCTCGCCTTGGCCGTGGTTCACGGCAAGCTGCCGGCCGAGGAGGTGGACGACACGATGCTGCGCTTCACCGAAGGGCATGGCGACGTTCTCCTCGCGACCAACATCATCGAGAGCGGATTGGACGTGCCGGCCGCCAACACGATGATCGTCTGGCACCCGGATCGCTTCGGCCTGTCGCAACTGCACCAGCTTCGCGGGCGCGTGGGACGCGGCACACGGCGGGGCGTCGCCTATCTCCTGACCGAGCCCGGTCGGTCGCTGACGCCAGAGACCGAGCGCCGCCTTCGCACTCTGGAAGCGCTGAACCGCCTCGGCGCGGGCTTCGAAATCAGCGCGCGCGATCTCGACATGCGCGGCGCGGGCGAGCTTCTGGGCGAGGAGCAGGCGGGCCATCTCCAGCTCGTCGGCCTCGCGCTCTATCGGCATGTGCTCGGCCGCGCGTTGACCGTCGCGAATGGCGGCGCGGTTCTGGACGAATGGCGGCCCGACGTGGCGCTGGGCGTCGCTGGACGCATCCCGGCCGAGTACGTGCCCGACGAGGAAACCCGTCTCAATCTTTATGCCGAGATCGACCGGGCGCATGACCGCGCCGGTCTCGACGAACTCGCCGCCGACATCGAAGATCGTTTCGGCAAGCCGCCCGCTGCCACGCGTACGCTTCTGAAACTGGCGGAAGTGCGGGTCCGTTGCGCCGAACTCGGCATCCAGAAAATGGCGGCCGGTCCGAAAGGCATCGCGGCCACGTTCCGAACAAAGGACGACGCCAAGCTCGCAGCGGCAGCCAAACTCCCCAAGGATTGGAAGTGGACCGATATGAAGCTCGTGTATCCCATCGCGACGCAAACCGTCGCCGAGAGATTCGAGGCGGCGACCCATCTTCTGGACAGGGTGGACCCGGCCGAAGAATGAGCGCGCGGGTCTCGGCCGATTTCGTCCGGCCTCACGCGATCCCGGACGAGGTGGAGCATGTCTTCGCGATCGGAGACGTGCATGGGCGTGTGGACGAGCTTGCGGCGCTCCTCACCCGATTCGAGCAGAGCACGGGTGCGACGCGGCGCAGCGCGCTCGTCTTTTTGGGCGACGTCGTGGATCGTGGCCCGTCGAGCCGCGAGGTCGTGGCGCTGGTGGATCAGGCCCTGTCGCGCTGGCCGGACAGCGTGTTCTGCCTCGGCAATCACGATGACTGGTTTCATCGCTTCCTTCTGGCCGATCTCGATTTCGAGGAGGAAGTCGATCTCTGGCTGATGCAGGGCGGGGAGGAGACGCTGCGCTCCTTCGGGGCCGACCCGCTGCGGCCGCGCGAGGCGCGAGAGAGCGTCCTGCGCGAGCACCCCGTCTGCATCGACCTGCTCGGCCGCGCCGTTCTCCTCGCCACGTGGAAGGGGTTCGTCTTCGTCCACGCCGGCATCGACCCGGCTGCGTCGCTGGAACGCCAGACGCGCCGCACTTGCCTCTGGACTCGCGCGCCGTTTCTAGGCCATCGCGCTCCTCTGCCCGGCCTCGTCGTCCACGGGCACACGCCGCAGGTTCCCGCCCGCCCTCACGTGACCGAAAACCGCATCTCGCTCGACACCGGTGCTTTCTTCAGCGGTACGTTGACGGCGCTGGAAATCGACGGCGCACGATCGGAAATCCGCTTCTGGCAATCCCGGCATGGCGGGAAAGCCCAACGTGTCGACCCGGTCGTGCTGGAGCGCGGATACGACCTGCCGTTTCGGCCCGATGCGTTGCAGCCGGGTGTGTTCACCCTCGCATTCCAAAGCCTCTCCGATAAGGGCTGAGCGATCTTTCTATGCCCCGCGGATGCGCCGCGACTGGGCGCTCATAGCAGGGCACAAAAAAGGGCGGCCGAGGCCGCCCAGTTTGGCTGGAGTATCGAGCCATGAAAGAACCCGATGCCTGTTAAGTGGTTAAGTCAGGAGAAGGTTGCCATAACCCTTACGAATGTTTCACGAGACATGTTCTCCCCATTTTCACACCGCGTCGCAACCAAGGACAAGGCGTGACGTTATGGCAGCGCTGACGGGCGCGGTCCGTCAGGCGTGTTTTTGACTGGCGATCGCCTTCTGCGATCGAGTCCAGCGAAGTTGAGGAGAACCCCATGTTCCGCGACAAGCCTTCGGCCTACGAGCGCGTGACGGATGCCCTGAGCGACATCGCAGATCGAATCGGAGAACTCGAAACCCAGGTCGCGGACCGCCTTCACCTGCGCCCCTCGCGCGCCGAGCGCATTCGCCGCGCGGTGGAGCATGAGGTCGGGCGCCTCTACGGCGATCATGGTGCGTCGCGTTATCTGCCGTCTTTTCTCAGTGGCTGGTCGCTCCCCTCCTCCAGCGATGCCAAGGCCGGCTTCTACAAGGCCAAGCGCTCGATCGAGGACGGCACGGCGGATGCCCGCAGCCGCTTGTCGGACAGCGCGTCCGATGCTCGCGATCACCTGTCCTCCTTCTCGCTTCCCTCGCTCTTCAGCCAGCGCGCCAGCTTCCATGGCGGTCGCGGCTATCAGCGCGGCGTCGATTTCTTTCGCGAGCGTCCGAACACGTCGGCGGTGGTGGTCGCCGGTGGCGCGATCCTCGCGCTCGGCGCGGCCGTCTACGTCACCAAAAAGATCGCCGATCATGCCGAAGAGCCCGACTATGAGGTCGTGCGCCGGGACGGCGATGTCGAAGTGCGCGACTATGACGCCATGATCGTCGCCGAAACGGTGAAGACCGGCTATCACGAGAAGGCCCGCCGTCGCGGCTTCGAGACGCTCTACGATTTCATCTCGGCCAACAATCGCTCGGGCAAGAAGATCGCGATGACCGTGCCCGTGCTTCAGCAGCTGTCGGATAGCGAAGGGCGCACCAAGGGCTGGGCCGTGCGCTTCATCATGCCGAAGAAATACACCAAGGCGAGCCTGCCGACGCCGAACTCGCATGATGTCGCGATCAAGGAAGTCGATGCCAAGCGCATCGTCGCGATCCGTTTCAGCGGCAATTTCACGGCGTCCACCGCATCCAAGAAGCTGATGACGCTGTACAATTATCTGGCGGACGAGAACCTGAAGCAGAAGGGCGACCCGATCTACGCGTTCTACAACGCGCCGTGGACGCCGGGCTTCATGCGCCGCAACGAAATCCTGATCGAAGTCGAACGCTGATCCGATCAGCGGTCCTGAACGTCTCGAAGGCGCGAGCGGAACACCCCGCCCGCGCCTTTCGCTTGAATGCGTCTCGCGTCACCCGAGCGTTCATCCGGGCTGTTGCATCGCCCCGGCTTCGGGCCGTACCAAAGTGGCATGACCCATGCCGACTCCCCACTCCCTGAATCCCTGAGCATAGACGCTGACGGACGCGCCTTTCATCTCGATCCGCGCGATCCCACCTTTTTCGCCGATCCCTATCCGGCCTATGCGGCGCTTTACGCCCAAGCGCCGGTGGCCTTCTGGCACGAGGCCGGTTGTCTCGCGGTCGCCTCGCATCCTCTGGTCGAGCGCATTCTGAAGTCGCGCGATTTTGGACGCGTCCTGTCGCAGGACGGCAGTGGGCGGCCGGTGCGCGGCGAAATCCCAGAGCATCTCGCGCATTTCTACGAGCTCGAGAACCATTCGCTGCTCGACCTGGAAGCCCCGGCCCATACACGGCTGCGCGCGCTCCTGACCCGCGCCTTCGTGTCGCGACGAATCGAAGCGCTCGCGCCCGAGATCACCTCCATCGTCGAAGACCTGATCGATCGCTTCGATCCCTCCTCGCCGGTCGAAATCGTCTCGGCCTTTGCCGAACCGCTACCGGTTGCCGTCATCGCTGGGTTGATCGGCGTGCCGCGCGAGGATGCGGGCCATCTCCTGCGCTGGTCGCACGCGATGGTCGCCATGTATCAGATGGGCCGCACGCCTGAGATCGAGCATCGGGCGAACGCAGCCGCGCGCGAGTTCCGCGACTATCTCCTTCGGGTGATCGGCGAAAAGCGCCGCAAGCCGACGGACGATCTCCTGTCCGGGCTGATCGAGGCCGAGACGGATAGCGGCAAGCTGACGGAAGAGGAACTCGTCTCGCTCGTCGTCCTGCTTCTCAACGCCGGCCATGAGGCGACGGTGCATCAGATCGGCAATGCGCTGGCGGCGCTCGCGCGGCAACATGTGCCGCTTGCCCCGCTGGGCGAAGACGATACGCTTCTGGAACGCACGGTGGAGGAAGCGCTGCGCTTCGATACGCCGCTTCATCTCTTCCGCCGCTTTGCCCTGCGCGATGTCGAAATCGGAGATCGGGGCCTGAAGCGGGGCGAGGAAGTCGCGCTGCTTCTGGCGGCGGCCAATCACGATCCGGCGGTGTTTCCCGAGCCCGGACGTTTCGATGCCGGACGCGCGCGCATTCCGCATGTCTCCTTCGGGGCGGGCGTCCATTTCTGCATCGGCGCTCCGCTCGCCCGACTGGAACTCAAGATCGCCTTCCGGGGCTTGGCCCGACGCTATCCGAAGATTGCTCCCGCCTCGCCGCCGCGCTTTCGCGACAGCTATCACTTTCGCGGCGTCGAGCGGCTCGACGTCACGCTCTGAGCTCCGTCGTCAGAGCCGGATCACATAGCGTTTGCGCGTCGTCTCTTCGACGCGCCAGCGCCCCTTGAAGCCTGGGCGCAGAACAAAGGCGTCCCCTGCCGTCACGCGGCGCTCCGCCCCGCCCTCCTCGATCAGCACGGAGGCGCCTGACAAGATTTCGCAATATTCCCATTCGATATATTCGACCCGCCATTCGCCGGGCGTGGATTCCCAAATCCCGGCATAGAGTCCATCGGCCTTCTCGAGATTCCAGGTTCGATGGATGGGATCGCCCATTGTGACCTTCTCGGCAGCAGGACGGCTTTCCTCGGGGGTGATCCCTTCGGGATCGAGGGCGAGAAAGCTTGTCATGGGGAACTCCTTGGGCGTCAGCTTGTATCAGTCTGGTTGACATGCGGCAGGACCGGGGGCGGTTCGAGGCGATTAAAGCGCCTGCACAAGTGCGGTATCAAGAGGCCTATTTTTGGGTATTTTAATACCGTATTTATAAGTTATTGTTTTCGTTATCCTTATAAAGGCTGCGCGACGGCTCCGTCCTTTCGGACGCCCTTGCCAATCGTCTACGCCTTCGTTATGGAACCGTCATCAAGAGCGGCGCGAGCCGCCCTTTTCGTATGGCCGGGATTGGTTTCGCGGCTGACGCGCGACTGACCCAAAGGGTATTTTCATGAAGACCTTCTCGCAGAAGTCCGAGACGGTGGTGAAGAAGTGGATCGTCATCGACGCCGAAGGGCTCGTTGTCGGCCGTCTCGCCTCCCTCGTGGCGCTTCGCCTCCGCGGCAAGCATAAGCCTTCCTTCACGCCCCATGTCGATGATGGCGACAACGTCATCATCGTGAACGCCGACAAGGTCGTGTTCACGGGTAAGAAGTACGAGGACAAGACGTACTACTGGCACACCGGTTATGCCGGCGGCATCAAGGAGCGCAAGGCTCGCCAGATCCTCGAAGGCCGCTTCCCCGAGCGCGTGCTCGAGAAGGCCGTCGAGCGCATGCTGCCGCGCGGCCCGCTCGGCCGTCGCCAGCTCAAGAACCTGCGCGTCTATGCCGGTGCCGCGCACCCGCATGAAGCCCAGTCGCCCGAGACGCTCGACGTCAAGGTGCTGAACTCCAAGAACTCGAGGGCTGCATAATGGCCGACCTGAACTCGCTGCAGGGCCTCGCCGGCGCTGGCGTCACGGAAGCGGCTGCTCCCGTTCACGTCCAGAAGCTCGACTCGAACGGTCGCGCCTACGCCACCGGCAAGCGCAAGGACGCGGTCGCTCGCGTCTGGGTCAAGCCCGGCTCGGGCAAGATCACCGTCAACGAGAAGGACTTCGCGGACTATTTCGCGCGTCCGGTTCTCCAGATGGTGCTCCGTCAGCCGATCGTCGCCGCTTCGCGCGACGGCCAGTTCGACATCATCGTGACGGTTGCCGGCGGCGGCCTCTCCGGCCAGGCCGGTGCGGTTCGTCACGGCATTTCGCGCGCCCTCACCTACTATGAGCCGGGCCTGCGCTCGATCCTCAAGAAGGGCGGCTTCCTGACCCGCGACTCGCGTACCGTCGAGCGTAAGAAGTACGGCAAGGCCAAGGCCCGCCGCTCCTTCCAGTTCTCGAAGCGCTAATCGCTTCTCGCAAGCGCCAAGCTTCATCGAAGCGCAACGCTTCACCGAAGCGCCAAGCTTCGAACGGACCAACGGGAAAGGGCTTCGGGAAACCGGAGCCCTTTTTCTTTGCGAGCGGCACAGCCGTCTTTGACTTCAAGCTGTCGCCCTCTTGGCCTATGTCTGGCGGCAATTCGAAACGGGGTTCCCATGGCCAGCAAGTCGATCGACCATGCCTTTACCGCCGCCGGCCCGCTGGGCGCGGCCAGCGACCCGACCTATGCCGGCGCGCTCTCCTTCATGCGGCGGCGCTTTTCCAAGGACGTGGCGGGCTCGGATGTGGCGGTCTGGGGAATTCCCTTCGATTCGGCCGTGTCGAACCGGCCGGGCGCGCGCTTCGGACCGCAGGCTTTGCGGCGGGCTTCGGCCATTTTCGACAACGACCCGCAATATCCCTTTCAGCAGGATTTTTTCGAAACGCTGGATGTCGTGGACTACGGCGATTGTCTTCTCGACTACCGCCTGCCCGAGCGCGCCCATCTGGCGATGCGCGAACAGGCGGCCGCGCTTCTGGAGAAGACCGGCTTTCTCCTGACCTTGGGCGGCGATCATTCGATCACCTTCCCGCTGCTTCAAGCCCATGCCGCCAAGCACGGGCCGGTCAGCCTCGTGCATTTCGACGCGCATCAGGACACATGGGAACTGGCCACCGACACCCATGGCCGGCCGCGCGTCGATCATGGCTCCTTCGTCTCGGCCGCGCTGCGCGAAGGGCTGATCGATCCGACCACCTCGATCCAGATCGGCATCCGCACCCACGCGCCCGAGACCGGCGGCATCGACATTCTCTATGGCCACGAGTTGGAGGACCTGTCGTCCTCCGCGATCGCGCAGCGCATCATCGAGAAGACGGCGGGCGGGAACTGCTACCTGACCTTCGACATCGACTGCATCGACGTCGCCTTCGCGCCCGGCACGGGAACACCCGTCGCGGGCGGACCATCGAGCGCCAAGATGCTAGCCGTACTGCACAAGCTGGGTGCGCTCAATCTTATCGGCGCCGATGTGGTGGAAGTCTCGCCGCCCTATGATCACGCCGACATGACAGCCATCGCAGGCTCGACGGTTGCCATGTATCTGGTCGGCCTTCTCGCCGCGCGAAAAGCCGGCCGCTGAGCCTCCTCATCCCTTCCCGCCTTCCCTCAGACAGGTCACGACGCTCATGAAACCGCGCATTTTCATCGACGGCGAACACGGAACCACCGGCCTCCAGATCCGCGTCCGCATGGCCGACCGGAGCGACGTGGAGCTTCTGTCGATTCCCGAAGCCGAGCGGCGCAACGCTTCGCTGCGCGAGGAGCTTCTGAAAGCCGCCGACATCGCCATCCTCTGTCTGCCGGACGATGCGGCGCGCGAGGCCGTGGCCCTCATCGGCCCCGATGCCTCGACCCGTGTCATCGACACGTCGACCGCGCACCGGGTCGATCCGAACTGGGCCTATGGGTTTGCGGAACTCGCCAAGGGCCAAGGCGAGGCTATCGCCAAGGCACGGCTCGTCGCCAATCCCGGCTGCTACCCGACGGGTGCCATCGCGCTCCTGCGCCCGCTCCGCGATGCCGGCCTCCTGGCTGAGACTCAGCCGGTGACCGTCAACGCCGTGTCGGGCTATACGGGCGGCGGCAAGCAGATGATCGCGCAGATGGAGGATGCCACCCGCGACGATCACATCGACGCGCCGCACTTCCTCTATGGGCTCGACCTCGCCCACAAGCACCTGCCGGAAATGCGCGTCTTTGGAAAGCTCGACCGCGATCCGATCTTCGCGCCCTCGGTCGGCCGCTTCGCGCAAGGCATGATCGTTCAGGTGCCGTTCCACGCCGAGGCTGTGAACGGCGCCAGCGCGGAGCGCCTGCGCGAGGCGCTGGCCGATCACTATGCCGGCCAGTCGATCGTGGACGTGGCGAGCGCTGGGGAAACGGCGGGGCTGAAGCGCATCGACCCGACCGAACTCGCCGGCACGGATCGCATGAAGCTCTTCGTCTTCGGCTCGAAGGACGGCGCGCGCTTCAATCTCGTCGCCCTTCTCGACAATCTCGGCAAGGGTGCGTCAGGCGCGGCCGTCCAGAACATGGACCTGATGCTGCAGGGCTGACCCGTTAGGCAGCGGCTGGAAGGGGATAGGCCCCTTTCAGCTCCCGCGCATGGAACACAGCGCCGGCGAGCACCAAGAGCGCGCCTGCCTGATGCAGAAGCGCCCAGCCGATCGGCACCTGCAAGAGCAGCGTGGTGATCCCGAGCGCGGCCTGCAGAGTGACGAGACCGGCGAGATGCGTCGCCATCTTGGCATGGCGCGAGCCGGGCGCGAGGCGGCGCGCGGCAATGGCGTGAAGCAGCGCGACGGTGAAAAGCAGATAGGCGCCACAGCGATGCATGAACTGCACCGTCATCACATTCTCGAAGAAGTTGCGCCAAGCCGGTGACATCGCGAGAAGATTGGCCGGCACGATCTGCCCGTCCATCAGCGGCCAAGTGTTGAAGCTGAGACCGGCATTGAGACCGGCCACCAGGCCACCGAGATAGATCTGGAGCAAGGCCAGCGCGACCAGCAGCGCACCGACTTTGGCGGAATGGCCCGTCGGGGGCGCTTCGATCCGTTGTGGCGATAGACCCTTGGCGATCCAGAGGGTCGAAGCGAAGATGATGCAGGCCATGGTGAGATGAACCGCCAGCCGATACTGGCTGACCTCGGTGCGCTCCACGAGACCCGAGGCCACCATCCACCAACCGATGCCTCCTTGAACACCGCCGAGCGCCAGAAGCCCGACGAGGCGCGGCTTCAGCCAAGGCTCGATCCGCCCCGTCAGCCAGAAGAAGGCCAGCGGAAGGGCGAAGGCGAAGCCGACGCTGCGCGCCAGAAACCGGTGCGCCCATTCCCACCAGTAGATCGTCTGGAAGTCCGACAAGCTCATGCCCTTGTTGAGCAATTGATATTGCGGGATCTGACGGTAGAGATCGAATTCCTCTTGCCACTGCGCCTGCGAGAGCGGCGGAACGATACCGTGAATCGGCTTCCATTCCGTGATCGACAGGCCGGATTCGGTCAGACGCGTGGCTCCGCCCACGACGACCAGCGCAAGGATCAGCGCCGCGACGCCATAGAGCCAGAAGCGAATGAGACGGCGCGAGCGTGCCCAGCCGTCGGCTTCGCGGGCAAGGGTGGGGGCATGGGTCGATAGGGTCATATCTGTCTTGAACCGGCTTGCGAACTCAGCCGCTTCATCCCCTTGTTTTCGGCCGATCGGATCGGCAATCTAGGACCGGACCCGAAGGGTTTGCGAAATGGGCCCTGCCCCGAGGTTTGGTACGATGTGCCACGCTTGGCAAGGGTCATCGGGTCGCGGCACCATCACGTCTGCGTCCCAAACCGGAGGTTTCCCATGCCCATCCGATTGAAGAAGCTCATCGGCACGCTGCTGCTGGTCGGCTTCGTCGCGGTCTATGCCGTGGTGGCGACGGCCTATGCCACTCTTTATCTGGCGGAGTCAGCGGCTTACATCCATTTGCTGTACTTCTTCGCGACCGGCATCCTCTGGGTTGTGCCGGCCATGTTCGTGATCAAATGGATGGAAGGCGCGCGGCGTTCCTGAAGCGTCGCGGCGACACCCACGCCGACATCGGCGTCAAGCGCTTTGCCGGTCCCGCACCAGGATCATATCGGCGAAGCCGCTTTCCGCCAGCGTTCCGACGGCCGCGTCGGTTTCGCTTGACGAGCACCCCTCGACCGACACGAGCAGCGCGGCCTCTGCGTCGATCATGGTCTTGAGACGCGTCGTATCGACCCGCCCGGCGTCGATCAGCAGCGTTTCGTAGCTGCGCTCCATGAAGTCGAGCGCATGGCGGCGTTCGCTCCAGCGCCCCGTGTCGTCCTCACCCTGGAGGCTGCGACCGGCGGCCACGATGTCCGCGCCGGTGGCGAAATCACGCCGGGCAATCTCGGAAAAATTCGCGTCGCCGCGCACGAGGTCGATGAGCCCGGGCTCGCTGGGAGCCAGTCCCATGGCGCGTGCGGCGTCCTGTGTTTTCGACAAATCGACCAGCAGCACGGAGCGGCCCCGCAGCGCAAGTCGGCGCGCCAGATCGACGCTGAGCGGTCGCCCATCGCCCTCGCCGGCCGCCACCACGATGGCGCGGGACAACTCGCTCGCCCGCAGCGCCTCGATCACATCGTCGATCATCGCGACTTCCGGCCGGCTCGGGGCTTCACTTGTGAAGGACACGGCCGGCAAGATCGGCCCGGCCTCGATCTCCTCCTTGCGCCGCAAGGAACGCGACAGGGCGAGAAAGAATGAGGATCCGAGAAAGCCCGCGACGCTCCCGGCAAGCGCGCCCGGCCAAAGCGAAAGCGAGCGCTGTGTTGGCGGGAGTTGCGTCTGCGCGATCAGGGGCTTGGCCGCTGTTGCTTGCGCATCGGGTGAGGCGGCCTCCTCCGATCCCCGCTTGGCACGCCACGCGGCCAGATCCGCTCGCGCGGCTGTCAGATCGGCCCTCAGGGTGTCTCTGGCCCGCATCCGGGAATCGGGATCGGCCGAAGCGGAGGCGCTGGGTGTCAGGGCGCGCAGAGCCGCTCCGTTGGCCGCGCGTTCCGCCCGCAGATCGGCGAGCAGCGTTTCACGCTGCTGCTCGATATCCGCGGTCAGCTGGCGCAGGCGCAGACGCACCATCTGCACACGCGGATGGGACTCGTCGAACTGTGCCGCGAGTTCGTCAGCCTTGGGCTTGAGCGTTCGAGTCTCGGCCACGAGTCGCCGCCAAGTATCCCACCCTTGCCAGAGGTTCGAAGGGGCATCCCCCTCCTCGCCCTTCTCGACCGCAACGATAGCCGCATCGAGGTCCGCCTGCCGCTGCTCCAGCAAGGCTCGCGCGGCGATTTCCTGACCCTCGGCGGCTGCCGGTGCGGGCGAGGCGCTGATCACCGCGTCGAAATCCGCCAATCGACGCTCGGCATCCGCCATGCGCGCTTCTAAATCCTTCAACGCCGGATCTTGAGCCGAGTTTTGGGCCGGATCGGGCGCCGCGTCGTTCGCGCTTTGCGGCGCGCCCGCTCTTCCATCCGCCGCCGCCAGACGCTTGGCCGGGCTCGGCACACGGGCCAGGAGATCGGCGACGATCAGGCGAACACGCTTTTCGGCAAGAGCGGCGCTTCCGGCATCGGCCCAGACCACGCTCCTCGAACTCGACAGGGATGTCACGCCCGCGCGCCGGCTGACGCTGCCTTCGAGCGGCCCCGAACTCCGGTTCAGAAGGTCGTTGAGGGAGACGACCTCGTCCGCCTCTGCCTCGTCCGCACGGGTCTCATGGCGGATCAGATCGTGAATTTCGGCATTGGTCCAGGATGGCAGAGGCGCGCCATCGGCGGAAAGCTCGATCCGGGCCCGGTGCACGGGGGGTACGAGCGAAACGGCGAAAGCGGCGATCGCGCCGGACAGGACCGTGGACGCACCGACGATCCCAAGGCGCCGCGCGACGTCGCGCGGCCCCTTTAGATCGTCCTGTCCCCGCTGCGGCCAGATCGCCGGCATGGTTTGCCCTTCCTGTCGCACGCCGCCCCTTGGATCGATTCTCGTATCCGTCATCGAGTTCGAGGATAGAAGGTTGAAATTCGCGGACAATATGCACGTGAGTTTACGTACGGTTAACCCTAATTCGAGAATGTTGGCGCGGGCGAGTCGCCCGACACGCGATTTGACGCTTTTCTGGAGTGAGACCCATGCGCGCCGGCTTCGTGACGATGGTATTGATCGGAGCGCTGCTGTCGGGCTGCGTGACGGCGAAACCGCCCGCCCCTGCGTTTCATGCGGTTTTGAACCAACCCTACAAGCTCGACGCGGGCGATCGAATCCGCGTGACGGTGTTCGAGCAGGACAACCTGTCCAACATCTATGCTGTGGATAAGTCCGGCTATCTGTCGCTACCGCTGGTCGGGGCGGTGCCCGCGCGCGGCAAAACGACCGAACAGGTGCAGGCCGCGATCACGGCGGCGCTTCGGAACGGCTATCTGCGCTCGCCCGATGTCTCGGTTCAGGTCGAGCAATATCGCCCCTTCTTCATCATGGGCGAAGTCGCGAGCGGCGGCCAATACTCCTATGTTCCGGGCATGACGGCCCAGAACGCCATCGCCATTGCCGGCGGCTTCTCCTCGCGCGCCGACCAGCGCACGGTGGACATCACGCGGCAGGTCAATGGTCAGGTCATCACAGGGCGCGTGTTGATCTCCGATCCGATCATTCCCGGTGACACGATTTCCGTTCGCGAAAGGCTATTTTGATTTCGGCGCGTCGGCTCAAACTCCTTTAGCCTTTGACCGCTAGATCTGACGTCAGCCGGACGGTTCATTCGCTCCTTCAAGAGAGCCCGCCGGCGCAAGGGTGGCGATCGGATGAAGAACAGGAAGCCAAAGGCCAATCTTTTCGAGCGCGATATCGTTCGCACCTATCGTCCGGACGAGAAGGAGATCAAGCGGGATGCGGCGGAGGTCGAGCTGCCGGTCAACGCCCGTCGTCTGGCTCAGATGTTGGAGCGCCGCGTTCTGTCGCCCCGTCTGGCGAGCGGGCTCGTTCGTCTCTTCGAGATCGTCGTGCTCGGCCTTCTCGCGATCATCTGCCTCCGCAACTCTGTCGATGGTCTGATCGCGCGCCTCAGCCTCAGCGCGCTCCTGATCGTCGTCCTGGCCGCAATGATGCAGATGACCCACGGCTATGAGCCTGCGGTGCTGCGTTCGCGCCGCTCGCAGTTCCTTCGCCTGGGCGCCTCGATCTTTTCCGCCACGATCATCGTCGGCTTATGCGCCTCCCTCACCGGCAAGCTGACCTGGGCGCTGACCCACGATCTCTGGATTTGGGCCATCGCCGGCTTCGGCCTTTTGAGCGTCGTGCGCTTTTTCCTGGCCCGGCGGATGCGCCGATGGGTTCGCAACGGCTTCATGGAGCGGCGCGCGATCCTGGTGGGCGGCGGCAGCGCGGCGGAGGCCTTCATTCGCCGCCTCGAAATGCACCCCGACAACGATGTGCGTATCTGCGGCATCTTCGATGACCGGAGCGACGACCGCTCCCCGCCGATCGTGGCGGGCTATCCCAAGCTCGGCTCCATCGCGCAATTGACCGAGTTCGCGCGGCGCGCCCGTATCGACATGCTGATCGTAACCCTGCCGATGAGCGCACAAGCCCGGCTGCTCTCGATCATGCGTGAACTCTGGGTTCTGCCGCTGGATATTCGCGTCGCCGCCTCCTCGGCCGACTTGCGGTTCCGCTCCCGTTCGCATTCGTTCCTGGGCGACATTCCGCTTCTGAACGCCTTCGATCGGCCGCTCGCGGAATGGAGCATGATCACCAAGCGCACGCTCGATCTCGTGGTCGGCACATTCGCGCTGATCGCGCTGAGCCCGGTCATGATGGCGACGGCGATCGCCATCAAGCTCGACAGCCCCGGCCCTGTTTTCTTTCGCCAGAAGCGCCACGGCTTCAACAATCAGATCATCAATGTCTGGAAATTCCGCTCGCTGCGCCATGAGATGGCCGATCCTCTCGCGCGCAAGATCGTCACCCATAACGACCCGCGCGTCACGCGCGTCGGTCGCTTCATCCGGCGCAGTTCCATCGACGAGCTGCCGCAGCTGTTCAACGTGCTGACGGGCGAACTCTCGCTGGTCGGCCCACGCCCGCACGCGGTCCATGCCCGCTCGAGCTTCGACGCGACGTTCACCGAAATCGTCGACGGCTATTTCGGGCGGCACAAGGTCAAGCCCGGCATCACGGGTTGGGCCCAGATCAATGGCTGGCGCGGCGAAATCGACGACAGCGAAAAGCTCAAGAAGCGCTTCGACTACGATCTCTATTACATCGAGAACTGGTCCCTGCTTCTGGACATCCGCATTCTCGTGATAACGCCCATCAGCCTGCTGCGCAGCCAAGGCGCATACTGAAACGAAAAGGCCGGCGCGGAATGATCGCGCCGGCCGACCACCTCAGATGGCGGCGATAACGATGATCTCGACGAAGTAGTCGGGCGTGGCGAGCTTCGACTCGCCAGTCGCGCGCGCGGGCTTGTTGGACGGATCGACCCAAGCATCCCACACGGCATTCATGGCGCCGAAATCCTTCATGTCGGCGAGCCAGACGGTCGCCTGAAGGATCTTGGACTTGTCGGTGCCGGCCTCGGCCAGGAGGCGATCGATCTCGGACAGCACCGTCTTGGTCTGAGCGGTCACATCCTCACCGGGATTGCCGACCTGACCCGCGAGATAGACCGTGTTGCCGTGAACGACGGCCGCGCTCATGCGATGACCGGGCTCGATGCGACGAATGCTCATACGAAATCCTTCCGCTTTGGGCTTTGTGCCGGCTGCGTTCTAGATGCGAATGAGCAAGGTCAGCAAGCGTTTCCAGCCATGATCAAGCGATGCGGTTCGGCCCGCCTCAGCGGGGCGACCACACCCTGGCGGTCTGCGGCTCGCGGCCGGACGAGGCGCCAAAGCGCGACGACGTGGAAACTTTTCCGTAGAGGTCTGACAGGCGCTCGACCATGCCCTGCTCGACGGCTTCGTTTTCGGTTATCAGCCCCGCCTCAAGGGCGGTGACGATATCGGACGCTGTCATGGAGTTCCCCATTTCATCAGGGCGGGAGTCAGACGAACACTTTGTTTCCAGCTTGGTTCCGTAGAGATTTACGGAATTTTAACCATTTAGCCGCCGAAGAACAGTCCCTTTGGCGATTTGAAACGATCAAGATTCGCATCGAACGGCGTGGCTGCGGCACCGGCACTCTGGCTTCCGGCCGGTGCTGCTCCAGTTTGCCGTTTCGAACCACCTGCAGCCCGGTCGCTCAACAGCGTCGGGCTCTCCCGATCTGGAGACATTCGATGCGCCTTCCCGTGTTCGCAGCCGCCTTGCTTATCGGCTCAACCTTGGCGAGCGGGGCTTTCGCCGCACCCGTCACTGTCTCGTCCAAGATCGATACCGAAGGCGGCGTCCTCGGCAACATGATCATGTTGGCGCTGCAGAATGGCGGGATTGAGACGACCGACCGCATTCAGCTGGGCGGAACGCCGGTGGTGCGCAAGGCCATCACATCGGGCGAGATCGACATCTATCCCGAATATACAGGCAATGCGGCCTTCTTCTTCAACCGCGCCGAGGACCCGCTCTGGAAGGACGCGGCCAAGGCCTATGCGGAGGCCAAGAAGCTCGACTACGACGCCAACAAGATCGTCTGGCTGACGCCCTCGCCGGCCAACAACACCTGGGGCATCGCGCTGCGCGGCGATGTCGCGGACCAGAACAAGCTGACGACGCTCAGCGAGTTCGGCTCTTATGTGGCCAAGGGCGGCGACGTGAAGCTCGCCGCCTCCGCCGAATTCGTGAACTCCGCCTCCGCCCTGCCCTCGTTCCAGACGACCTATGGCTTCACGCTGAAGCCAGATCAGTTGCTGACGCTTTCGGGCGGCGACACGGCGGCGACGATCGCGGCGGCAGCCCAGAACACCAACGGCGTCAACGCCGCCATGGTCTATGGCACGGATGGCGGCATCGCGGCCTCCAATCTCAAGGTGCTGGAGGACGACAAGAACGTGCAGCCGGTCTATCAGCCCGCGCCGATCGTTCGCGAAACCGTGTTGAAGGAGCACCCGGAGATCGAAGGCCTGCTGAAGCCGATCTTCGAGAGCCTCGATCTCGTGACGCTGCAGGAGCTGAACGGCCGCGTCCAGCTCGGCGGCGAGCCGGCGCGCGCGGTGGCCGAAGACTATCTGCGCTCGAAGAATCTCCTGAAATAGGATTCACGCGCCGACCAACGAAAAGAGCCCGGCCGCATCATGCAGCCGGGCTCTTTTCGTTTCAGCGGTCGGGCTTGGGTCCTACTGCTTCGCCTCGCCCTTGCGGGCCTGCGCTTCGCAGACCTCCACATGCTTGCGGAGCGCTTCGGTCGACAGGATGGACGCGATGGAGCGGATGTTGCGTCCCTGCATCTGTGGGAGGTTCTGAACCTCCTGCAGACGAACGAGAAGCTCGGCTCTGCTGCTCATGACTGTCTCCTTTCCCTTTGGTGTGGAACGGCTTCGGCCCGCCGGACAGACTGTCCGGCCGGCTTCAATGCGCCGTCAGGAGCGCCGCTTGCTGCGGCAATTCGATGTCGACTTCCAGCGTCGACATCTGATCTTTGCGGTCCATCTTCACCTTGACCTTGTCCCGGTTGATGGGAACATGGCGCGCGATGACGGCCAAAATTTCCTCGCGCAGCACGGCGACGAGATCGGACTGTCCAATCTCGGCGCGTTCGTGGGCGAGCAGGATCTGGAGGCGCTCACGCGCCGCCGGGGCGGTGGTCCGCTGCTTGTTGAAGAAGTTGAAGAGGCTCATGCAGCCCTCCGGCTGAAGAACTTGCCCAGAAGACCGCGCTTGTCCGTCGGCACGTTCATGGGGACGGTCTGACCCATGAGCCGCTTAGCGGCGTCCATATAGGCCCGCGCCGGCGCGCTCTGGGCGTCCGACAGCGTGACCGGCGTGCCGAGGTTCGACGCGCGCAGAACTTCCGCGCTTTCCGGTACGATGCCCAGAAGCGGGATGGAGAGAATTTCCAGAACGTCGTCGACCTTGAGCATGTCCCCACGCTCGGCACGAATGGGGTCGTAGCGCGTCAGAAGCAGATGCTTCTCGATGCGGCCGCCCTTTTCGGCGCGCAGCGTCTTGGAATCGAGAAGGCCGATGATGCGATCGGAATCACGCACCGAGGACACTTCCGGGTTGGTGACGACGACGGCGAGATCGGCATGGCGCATCGCCAGCGTCGCGCCGCGTTCGATGCCGGCCGGGCTGTCGCAGATCACCCAGTCGAACTGCGCGCGGAGCTGATCCATGACGCGATCGACGCCGTCCTGGGTCAGGTTGTCCTTGTCGCGGGTCTGCGAGGCCGGAAGCAGGCAGAGCGTGTCGACGCGCTTGTCGCGGATCAGCGCCTGGTTGAGGTTCGCGTCGCCCTGAACCACGTTGATGAGGTCGTAGACCACGCGCCGCTCGGCGCCCATCACGAGGTCCAGATTGCGCAGGCCGACGTCAAAGTCCACCACGACGACCTTCTGGCCGCTCTGTGCCAGAGCTGCGCCCAGCGCGGCGGTCGAGGTGGTCTTTCCGACGCCCCCTTTGCCCGATGTCACCACCATCACCTCAGCCATGTCAGGCCTTTCCCTGTTGTCGTTTTTTTCGTTTCGTTTCGTTCGGCCGTCGCACCCGCCTGGAGGCGAGCTCAGTTCGATAGGACCACGGTTCTCAGAGCCGTGTCGTCGAGCCAGATGTGGACGGGCTGGCCCAGCATCTTGGGGTCGAGGTCCTCGGCGGTCTTGTAGAGACCGTCGATGGCGATCAGTTCGGCCTCAAGCTTGCGGCAGAAGATGCGCGCATTGGCATTGCCGGCCGACCCTGCCAGCGCCCGCCCCCGCAGGGCGCCGTAGACATGAATCGAACCGCCGGCGATGACCTCGGCCCCCGAGGCGACATGGCCGAGAACGGTGACGTCCCCTTCTGGGAAGATGATCGACTGGCCCGAGCGAACCGGCGTGTCGATCACCAGCGCCGGCGTGACGGGCGGCGCCGTCATGCGCGGAACGGCGGGCGCTTGAGGCGCCGCGCCGGATTTCGCCGCCGCCGGGGCGGAGGTTTCGTCGGGCATCTCGATGTCAGCGGCGTTGCGGCCGCCGCGCATTTCCGGCGGCATCCCCGGCCCGAGAATCGAAGGCAGTGCGCCTTCGATGCCCATGACGCGGACATTGCGCTTGGTCAGTTCCGCGAGCAGATCGGCCAGCTGCTCGCGGGTGATCGGCAGACCCGCCACATCCAGAACGATGGGCCGGCCCAGGAAAAAGCCCGTGGAGCGCCGGGCAAGGTCGTCCAGCTGCGCGAGCCAGTCGCGGAACGGCAGTTCGGGCGACAGGACCAGCGCGAGAAAGGATCGGCCGCGCAGGCGGACCGCTTTGCTGTTCGGTAGGGCTTCGGTCATCTTCATTAACGCTTTGTTGCTGAGGGAGTTAAACCGTTCAGCCTTAACTGAGGGTTAACTCTTCGCCGACCTGCGGCAGATGGAGGCGGCCGAAGCCCCCTGGCGCGGGGGTATGGCCTGCTGGATTCTATGGATGCCAAACAAAAAGGGCATCCCGATCAATGGGATGCCCATAGTGGCGAAACGCGGCAAAGGTTCCGCCTCTCAATCGCGAAAGATCACCGTCTTGTCCTTGTTCAGGATCACGCGGTTGTCGAGATGCCAAGCGATGGCGCGCGACAGGACGCGGCGCTCGATGTCGCGGCCCTTGCGCACGAGGTCTTCCGGCGCGTCATGATGCGATATGCGCTCGACATCCTGCTCGATGATTGGGCCCTCGTCGAGATCGGCCGTCACATAGTGTGCCGTCGCGCCGATCAGCTTCACCCCGCGCCGATGCGCCTGATGATAGGGCTTGGCGCCCTTGAAGCCGGGCAGGAAGGAGTGATGGATGTTGATGCAGCGGCCCGAGAGATAGGCCGAGAGTTCGTCCGACAGGATTTGCATGTAGCGCGCGAGCACCACGAGGTCGGCGCCGGTTTCCTCCACGATGCGGATGATGTCGGCCTCCTGCTGCGGCTTGGTGTCGCGCGTGATCGGCAGATAGTGAAACGGAATGCCGTCGAAATCATGATGGGCATAGGTCTCGCGCGGGTAGTTCGAGACGATGCCCACGATGTCCATGCGCAACTCATCAATCCGCCAGCGATAGAGAAGATCGGCGAGGCAGTGATCGAAGCGCGAGACGAGGATCAGCACCTTCTGGCGCGCATCGTTGGCCGCGATGCGCCAATCCATGCCGAACCGCTCGGCGATCGCGGAGAAGGCCGTGGTCAGGCTTTCGACCCGCACCACCGATTCCACGATGGCAAAACGCACGCGCATGAAGAAGCGACCGGTTTCCGGGTCGTCGAACTGGTGCGCCTCGCGAATGTCCGCGCCATTGTCGTAGAGATGCCGCGACACGGCAGCGACAATGCCCGGACGGTTCGCACAGGACAGGGTCAGAATATATTCGGGGCTGGGCACGGCACACTCCGGCAGGCGCGAGAGCCCTCCCCGGAACCTTCGTTCAAGAGGAAGACCCTCACCATTTGTTTTCAGGCATAGGCCGAAGCCGAAGCGGGGTCGCTTCGGCTGAGCAGGCGCTGGACATGCCCTCCCCTAACCGATCCCACGGCCGCCGGGAAGCGAGGCGGAGAGCGGCGCATGGCCCCGGCTCAGATCGAGCCCGCTTCCACCATGTAATTGTTGGCGGTGCACATGGCCGCGTCGTCGGAGGCGAGGAACAAGGTCATGCGCGCGAGATAGACCGGCTCGATCGGAAACGGCAGGCACTGGCGCTTGAGATGGGCCTCCAGCGCCTCGGGCGTCACCCAAAGCTCCTTCTGGCGCTCGGTCATGATCCAGCCGGGAACCACCGTGTTGACGCGGATGCGATGGGGGCCGAGATCGCGCGCAAAGGAGCGCGTCATGCCGTGCACGGCCGATTTCGCGGTCGTATAGACCGGCATTCCGCCGCCCGCTTCCCACCAGGAGTTCGAGCCGAAATTGATGACCGATCCGCCGCCGGCCGCGATCATGCCGGGCGCGACGGCCTGGATGGCGAAGAACATGTGCCGCAGATTGGTGGCGATGCGCTCGTCGTAATAATCCGGGGTTACGTCCTCCCAGCCGTGGCGATCGTCCCGCGCGGCATTATTGACGAGGACGGTGGCCGGTCCGAGCCAGGCTTCGAGCCGTGCGAAGGCAGCGCGCAGCGCATCGATATCGCGGAGGTCGCAGGGCTCGAAGGCCACGTCGCAATCCTTGCCCGACAGGTCTTCAGCCAGCTTGGCTCCGCGCTCGGCATCGATATCCACGAAGCCCACCTTGGAGCCCTGATCGACAAAGGCGCGCACGATGTCCGCCCCGATGCCAGACGCGCCGCCCGTGACGAAAACTGTGCGCCCGCGCAGGCTGGGATAGATGGCATAGGACATGAAACCTCCCGGCAGGCGATAGGCCCGCTTTGTGTGAAGCCGGATTGGCAAGGCACCGAACGGGCGTCAAGACACCTGTCTAAGCAAATGTGCCGCGGTCTCGATTGAGCTGCCAGACCTTAAGATTGAGCGCGCCGGCGACGCAGACCCAGGCCAGATAAGGCACGAGCAGAAACGCCGCTGTCCGGCTATAGGGCCAGAAGGCCAGGATATTGACCGCGATGGCGAGGCCCAGCAGCGTTATGTCGAGAAAGGCGAGGTCGGGCCGCCGCCGGCCGAAGAACAGCATCGACCAAAGGAAATTCAGGATCATCTGCCCCAGGAAGATGCCGAACGGGATGATCACGAAGCCGGCCTGCCGCCAGACCAGCCACCCGCTGATGGCGATCAGGAGGTAAAGCACGCTCCAGACGATCGGGAAGGCGCGGTTGGGCGGCGTCCAGGATGGTTTCGTCAGCCCCTGATACCAAGTGCCCGGCTTGAAGACGATGCCGCTGGCGGCGATCAGCCCCGAGAACAGGATGAAGCCGAGAAGGATGAGAATGGAAGTCGTCATGGGAGAGTCCACCAATCTGTCATGCGCCTAACGCCCCATGCGCCTGCCGCGTCGTCACGACGCACGGGGCGTATCGACCGGCGAGTTCTCGATAGACGGTAGCATGAGGGGTCAAATCCAACCGGTAACGCGCAGGCCGACGACAGCCAAAGACACGACCGCCAACCCCATCTGCATCGGTCGCAGTCCCGCGAAATAGTTCGGCACTTCCTCCCTGCGCGCAGCGATCGGGTCCAGCACCGCCAGCGAAAGATAAGCTAGGAGGAGAAGAGCTGTCGCGAGGCCGAACCGCCCGGCTCCGGTCAGCAGGATCGAGCCGATGCCGGCGAGAAAAAGCCACATCATCATCGCCAACTGGCTGAGATGGGCGCCATCGGGCATACGGAAGCTCACCCCGCGCCGCACGCCCGACAGGAACGTCACGATTGCCCCGGCCCAGACGAGGGTCAGCGGCAGGAGCGTCGCGCTCCAGTCCGGCAGAACGAAGAGCGAAAGCGCGCCCGCCGTGATCGGCACGATCGCCGCATAGGCCAGCAGCCAATCCTCCGGGGGCGGGCGAAGCGGCTCGTGGATAGGCAGGGTGATCGTTTCAGGTGCGCGCTGGGTCATGGAAGGCGAGTTAGGCAACACCTCTCGCTCTTCCAGCGCGCGGGCGCCACGCATCGCCGCTTTTCGTCCCAAGAGAGGCTTGACCGCCCTATTCGCCTCACTCGCCGCGCGATAAGCCGCACCTCATCGCTCCCAGCGGACCCGTTCGACCTTGCGCAAGCTCCTGTTCGTCGTAACCGAAGATTGGTTCTTCGCGTCTCACTTCCTCCCCATGGCCCGCGTTGGCCTGAAGCTTGGGCTGGACGTGGTGGTGGTGACGCGCGTTCGCGATCATGCCGAAATCATCGAGGCGACCGGTGCCCGCGTCGTCGCGCTGGAAGCCGAGCGCCGGAGCACCAACCCGCTTCACGCGCTGGACACGGCACGGCGGCTGGCTGCCATCCTGCGCCGCGAGCGGCCCGATCTCGTTCACTGCATCTCGCTGAAGCCCATTCTCGTCGGCGGCCTCGCCGCCCGACTGGCAGGCGTGAAGCGGACCGTCTTCGCACTGACCGGCCTCGGCTTTCTCGGCGCGCGGCAGGACGGGACGGCGCGCCTTGCCCGCCGGATCGTTCGCACCTTCGTGCGTTGGGGGCTGGAGACCGCTGGCACGCATTACCTGTTCGAGAACCATGACGACCCGCGCCTGCTCGGTTTGGACCCCGCTTCGCCCCAGGTGACGATCGTCAATGGTGCCGGCATCGATCCTGCACGCTATCCCGCCTCTCCCCTGCCCGAGGGAGATACATTGCGCCTTGCCCTCGTCGCCCGCCTTCTCTGGTCGAAGGGCGTGGACACGGCCGTCGAGGCCGTTCGGCTCGCCCGTTCGAACGGCACGAATGTCGAGCTCGACCTTTACGGCTCACCCGATCCCTCCAACCCCAAGGCGGTGCCGCTGGACATGCTGCACGATTGGTCGCGCGAGCCGGGCCTGCGCTGGTACGGGCCGACCCGCGACATCGCCTCCGTCTGGCGCGAGCACGATCTGGCCATCCTACCCTCACGCGGCGGCGAAGGTCTGCCCCGCACGCTTCTGGAATCGGCGGCCTGCGGGCGCGCGGCCTTGACGACGGACGTTCCGGGCTGCCGCGATTTCGTTCGCGATGGCGAAGACGGATATGTTCTGCCCGTCGGCGATGCCGCCGGCTTCGCGGCCCGGATCGAAGAACTCGCGCAAGATCGCGCGCGCCTCTCGGCCCTGGGCGAGAGCGCGGCGGCCCGTGTGCGCAGAGGCTATACCGAAGAGGATGTGATGGCGACCGTCGCCGCGCTCTACCGTCGCATGGGTCTCGGCTAGCGCCATCACGCGCTTGCGCCCCGGCCCATCAATCGTGATAGGCCCTCCCTTCGCCTCGCTTGGATTTCGCGCCGCGAGGCTTTAGAGCCTGTTTGGAAACTCCACCGGGTCGGTCCGGGGGTTCTTTTACGGCCTCGGTTTGTCGTCAATATCAGCCGATGCCGCCGGCATCGACTGCGTTTGCCTCCGCCCGAAGACCGAAAAATCCCTCGCCAGCCCTCCGCCGGGGAGTTTCCAAACAGGCTCTGAGCGCTGAGACGCTGCGGATGCGCGTCGCCGCATCCGTTTCTGACGAGGACCCCGACATGACCCAACCGATTCCGTTCATCGATCTGGCCACGCAGCGCGATCTCATTCGCGAGCGGATCGAAGCGCGGCTCGGCCGGATCATGGATCAGGGCTCGTTCATCCAGGGGCCCGAGGTGGCCGAGTTCGAAACGGCGCTTTCGGCCTTCAGCGGGATGAAGGAGACGATCTCCTGCGCCTCGGGAACGGATGCGCTCCTGATGCCGCTCATGGCCTGGAACATCGGGCCGGGCGATGCCGTCTTCGTGCCGAGCTTCACCTTCGCGGCGACGGCCGAGGTCGTCGGCCTCACCGGCGCGACGGCCGTTTTCGTCGATGTCCTGCCCGATACGTTCAACATGGACCCCGCGCACCTGCGCCAGACGGTGGCGGACGTCGCCAGCCGAGGCGAGCTGCGCCCGCGCGCGATCATCGCAGTGGACCTGTTCGGCCAGATCGCCGACTACGCGCCGATCCGCGCGACGGCGGACGAGTTCGGCTTGAAGCTGATTTCCGATGCGGCGCAGGGCTTCGGCTCGACGCGCGACGGGCATCTCGCCGGGCACTGGGCCGATGTCGTGGCCACCAGCTTCTACCCCGCCAAGCCGCTCGGCTGCTACGGCGACGGTGGTGCGATCCAGACCGACGACGAAGAGCTCGCCGCCATCCTGCGCTCCATTCGCATCCATGGCAGCGGCAGCGACAAATATGACAATGTCCGCCTGGGACTGACTGCCCGTCTCGACTCGTTCCAGGCCGCTGTCCTGAACGAGAAGCTGCCGCTCTTTGCCGGCGAGATCGAAGCGCGGATGCGCATTGCCGCGCGCTATAGTGAGATGCTGCTCGGCGTCGCCCCTCAGACGATCGCCGACGATGTCGTCTCCACCTGGGCGCAATACACGATCCGGGTGCCCGGCGGCCGGCGGGACGCCTTCATGGCCGCGATGAAAGAGCGCGGCGTCCCGACCGTCATCTATTACGGCAAGGGCCTGCACCAGCAGACGGCCTATCGCCACTTCCCGGTCGGCGGCAACGGCCTGCCCGTGACGGAAGCGCTATGCGGCGAGGTGGTGAGCCTGCCCATGCACGCCTATCTCTCGGACGAGACACAGGATCGCATCGTGCAGGCGGTGGCGGAATCGTTGAGCGCCGTTCAGGTCGCCTGAGCCCAAGGAGTTCTGGGGCGGAGCGAGAACCGCTCGCCCCTCCCGTTTCACCCCGAGATCGAACGGCGCGGCCGCCGCATCATAATACGGAACACCACGCGCGCGACGACGAACATCGGTCGCGGCAGATGGTGGTAAAGATGATGGGCCACCAGCATCAGGCGGGGATAACGCCGCCAGAGCTCCGGCACCGGAAGAATGAACGGGTTCTCGAGCGGCCGTAGTTCCGTCCGGGCGAGTGACGCCATCTCACTGAACGAGGCCCCCTCGCGCGACGCCCTGCGCAAGGCCGGAACGGCTTCGGCGGCCGTCGCAATCATGCCGCGTCGCTCGGCCAAAAGCGCGAAGAGACGCTCCAGTGCATGGGCCACCGTTCCGTCGAGCTGGCCCTTTTCGCGCTCGAACAGCGTTTTCAGCTTCGGCTCGTTCAGAGCTTCGAGCGCGCCCCGCCGGAACCAGAACATGGAACTGGCGGCGAAATGGTCACTCTCCAACGCTTCGAGATCGAGAGGAAGCTGGAGGGCATCCGCCACCCGGCGCAAAGCGCGCGCGTTCAGGCCGATGCGGCTATCGAGCGACAGCATATGGTTGGCCGGTGCAACCAGTCCAATGCGCGTATCCTCTTCCATCAGAGCCAGCGGCTCCGGCACCGTTTCCCCGGCAGCGGGGCGAAGCAGCGTGCCGGTCAGATGCAGCCGCCACGCTTCTCCGTCGCTGCGATGCTTGGAGCGCTTGGTGTGCAGTTTCAGGCCGACCCCAAAGTTCGGGCCGACTTCTTTCAGCGCCAGAAGAAAGGGTAGGACGTCCCGCCCCCGGTTCTCCACATCGATCCGTCTTTGACGCACGAGATGCGGGCTCTGGACGGTCACCAATTCGAGCGCCGGGTTCGGACAGGTCAGAACGACCTCGAACGGCCGATCGAAGCTTCGGGCGATCTCCTCGGCCATCTCCGCCCAGACATCGGGGTAGAAGACATGGACGAAGATGACGGGAACGTCGTATTTCAAGGAGCCTCGTTCGCGGCCAGAGCCGCCATGCAGCGGGACACGCCTTCGGTCCATTCGGGCAGGCTATGGCCGAAGGATTGACGGAAGCGTGTCGTGTCGAGACGCGAATTGGCCGGGCGTTTGGCGGGCGTCGGATAATCGGCCGTGGTGATCGGCTCCACCGTCACGTGCTTGCCACCCGTCTCGGCCAAACGTGAGAAGATCGCCTCGGAGAAACCGGCCCAGGTCGTCTCCCCTTCGGACACCATGTGGAACACGCCGCGCTTGGACGCATCTCCCGGTGCACTCACGAGCGCACGGGATACGGCGACGATGCCCTCGGCAATATCGGGAGCGTAGGTCGGCGTTCCCCGCTGATCGGCGACGACGCGCAAGAGATCGCGCGTTTGCGAAAGACGCAGCATGGTCTTCAGGAAGTTCGCGCCATAGGGACCGTAGACCCAGGCCGTGCGCAGGATCGCGTGGTTCGGATTGGCCTGTGCGACCAGCCGCTCGCCCTCGAGCTTGGAGCGGCCGTAGGCGCCCTGCGGTCCGGTCGGATCGCTCTCGACATAGGGTCCCGCCTTGTCACCGGCAAAGACATAGTCGGTCGAGATATGAACGACCGGAAGCCCAGCCGCGGCGGCAGCAGCCGCGACGTGGCCGGCGCCCTCGGCGTTGACCGCATAGGCTGCCGCCTCGTCGCTTTCCGCCTTATCCACCGCCGTATAGGCGGCGGCGTTCACCACGACATCCGGCCGATGCTCGGCGATGGCGCGCTCGATCGAGGCGCGATCGGTGAGATCGAGCGTCGGGCGGCCGAGCGCCACCACCTCCACATCGGACCCCGAGAGCGCCAGAAGCGCCTGCGCGACCTGACCGTCGCGCCCTGTCACGAGAAGCCGCATCGCCGTCACGCCTTCGCGCCGAGACGCTCGCCGCTATAGCGGCCTTCGCGAATCGGCTGCCACCAACCCTTGTTGTCGAGATACCAGCGAACCGTCTTTTCGAGACCGGTCTCGAACGTCTCCTGCGCCTTCCAGCCCAGCTCCGTTTCGATGCGAGTGGCGTCGATCGCATAGCGCAGATCATGGCCCGGACGATCGGTCACGAAGTCGATCAGCGAACGGCGCTTGGTGCCATCGGGCAGCGGCGACAGGCGATCCAGCGTGTCGCAGATCGTCTCCACCACGGTCAGGTTGGAGCGCTCGTTGCGCCCGCCGATATTGTAGGACCGGCCAAGCTCGCCCTGGGTCGCGACCAACGCCAAAGCCCGAGCGTGATCCTCGACATAGAGCCAGTCGCGCACATTCTCGCCCTTGCCGTAGACCGGCAGGCGCTTGCCCTCCAGCCCGTTGAGGATGATCAGCGGGATCAGCTTCTCGGGGAAATGGTAGGGGCCATAATTGTTCGAGCAATTCGAGAGGACGACCGGCAGATGGTAGGTATGGTGCCAAGCCATCGCCAGATGGTCGGACGCCGCCTTCGACGCCGAATAGGGCGAGGACGGCGCATAAGGCGTGTCTTCTGTGAAAAGGCTGTCGTCCAGCGGCAGATCGCCGAACACTTCGTCGGTCGAGATATGATGAAAGCGGAAGCCCGCCTTCTTCTCGCCTTCCAAGCCGGACCAGTAGGTGCGCGCCGCTTCCAGAAGCTCGTACGTGCCCACGATATTGGTCTGGATGAAGTCGCCCGGTCCATCGATGGAGCGATCCACATGGCTTTCGGCGGCCAGATGCATGATCGCATCGACCGCTTCGCGGCGCAGCAGATCCAGCACGAAGGCGCGATCGAGAATATCGCCCTTCACGAAAGAATAGCGCAGGTTCGAGGCGATCGAATCCAGGGAGGACAGGCTGGCGGCATAGGTCAGCTTGTCGAAGTTGATCACCGAATGATCGGTGTCATTGATCAGATGCCGGCAGACGGCCGAGCCGATGAAGCCGGCGCCGCCGGTGACGAGAATCTTCATGATGGTCAGGCCTCGTAGACGAAGGGCGACTCGATGTCGCGAAGATGCGGCGCGGCCTCATCCTTAGTAGAGAGGATCGGCTGACGTCCTCCCAGCGGCCATTCGATTGCGAAATCCGGATCGTCGAAGCGGATCGAACGGTCGTGCTGCCCGCTATAGGGCGCGCTCACCTTGTAGAAGACTTCCGTATGCGGCACGAGCGTGACGAAGCCATGCGCGAAGCCGACGGGCACCAGAATCTGGTTGAAGCTTTCGGCCGAAAGCTCCAGCGCGACCCACTTCCCATAGGTGGGCGATTTCAGGCGGATATCGACCGCGACATCCAAGATCTTGCCGCGAAGCACGCGCACGAGCTTGTCCTGCGCGAAAGGCGGCTCCTGGTAATGGAGGCCCCGCAACGTAAAGGCCTCGGCCGAGTAGGACTGATTGTCCTGCATCCAGTCCTTGTCCACGCCACTGGCGCGCAGACGCTCGCGATTGAAGGTTTCGGAAAAGAAGCCGCGTTCGTCCCCGAATTTTCTCGGTGTGATTTCCAGAACGTCCGGTATTTCCAGAGCGCGGACTTCGAGCATGAAACAACCTTCGCCTGTTGGTTTTGAACGCGTTTACAGTTATTGCCCGCATTGCGGCAAGAAGGGAAGCAGCGCGAACTGCCCCGGCCAAGCCTGCACGAGCGGAATGGGTTAACAGGACGGATGGAGGCATGGCGATGAAGGGGATCATTCTGGCGGGTGGAAGCGGCACCCGGCTGCACCCGATGACGCTGACGGCGTCGAAGCAGCTGCTTCCCGTCTACGACAAGCCGATGATCTATTATCCGCTGTCGGTGCTGATGCTCGCCGGCATCAAGGATATTCTCATCATCTCGACTCCGCACGACCTGCCGCGCTTCCGCGCGCTGCTCGGCACGGGCGAGCGCTGGGGCATGAGGTTCACCTATGCCGAGCAGCCGAGCCCGGACGGCTTGGCGCAAGCATATCTGATCGGCGAGGACTTCGTCGGTGGCGAAAAGTCGGCACTGATTCTCGGCGACAACGTCTTCTACGGCCACGGTCTGCCCGAGCTTCTGGGCAGTGCCGTGCAGCGCGACAGCGGCGCGAGCGTCTTCGCCTACCACGTCAACGATCCCGAGCGGTACGGCGTCGTCGCCTTCGACCAAGAGGGGCGTGCCACCTCAATCGAGGAAAAGCCGCTCAAGCCCGCGTCGAACTGGGCGGTGACGGGACTTTATTTCTACGACGGACGTGCATCCGAGATCGCCCGCTCGCTCAAGCCCTCGCCGCGCGGCGAGCTGGAGATCACCGATCTCAACCGGGTCTATCTGGAAGAAGGCTCGCTCAGCGTCGAGTGCATGGGGCGCGGCTTCGCCTGGCTCGACACGGGCACGCCCGATTCCCTTCTTCAGGCAGCGGAGTTCGTGCGCACGCTCGAACATCGTCAGGGTTTCAAAGTCTGCTGCCCCGAGGAGATCGCCTTCAATCTTGGCTTCATCGATGCCGACCAGCTGACGCGCCTCGGCAAGGAACTCGGCAAGAGCCAATACGGCATCTATCTTCAGAAGATCGCGGCTGGCGGCCTCTGATCGTCAGCCTCGCTTGTCGCAGGCGAGGCGAACCTATATCAGCGCGACTTCGCTGGGCGGCTCTTCCCGCCCGGCCATGGTGGCCGATGGCGCATGAAGCGCCGAGGTCGCCACGATGCCTGCTGGAAAGGACCATCGGCAGAATGTCTTCCACGGATGCTCCTGTCTATGTCTCGAACGGTCGAGCCGACCGCGCGGACCGGATGCGCGAATGCCTTGCGGACTTTTCCAAGGGGCTCGGCCTGCGTGAACTCTGGCTGTTTCTCGGCTGGCGCGACGTGCGCAAGCATTATCAGCGCTCGCTGCTCGGTCCATTCTGGCTGACCTTGTCCATGGGATTCATGGTGCTGGGTTTGGGCGTTCTCTATTCCCAGATCTTCAAGCAGCCCATTCAGGATTATCTGCCCTTCCTGGCGGTCGGCTTCATCACCTGGGGCCTGATCAGCGGCTTGATCGTGGGCAGCTGCGACGTCTATTCGTCCGCCGCCTCGTCCGTGCGGCAGGTTCGGATGCCGCTCAGCATCTATGTCTACCAGTTCGTCTGGCGGCAGATCATCACCTTCGGGCATAATTTCATCATCTATATCGCTGTCGCTCTTTATTTCGGGCTTTGGCCGGGCTTGAACGGGCTGATGTTCCTTCCGGCCTTCGTCCTGATCACGGCGAACGGCTTCTTCATGGCCATGATTCTCGGGCCGCTCTGCGCGCGCTTCCGTGATATTCCGATGATCATTCAAAGCGTCGTGCAGATCGTCTTCTTCATGACGCCAATCCTCTGGGACGCGAAGCAGGTGCCCGAGCGCGCGCTGTTTCTCCACGCCAATCCCTTCTATCACTTCATCGAGATCATCCGCGATCCCCTGCTCGGCCATGCCGCCTCGCTGGAAAACTGGGGCGTCTGCATCGCCATCACGCTGGCGATGGGCTTCGTCGCCTTCCACTTCTTCGCGCGCTATCGTCCGCGCATCGCTTACTGGGCCTGATCCCAAATGGCTTCGATCAAGTTCGAGAACGTCTCGGTCGACATTCCCGTGTTCAACGCGAGCAATCGCTCGCTGAAGAACAATGTTCTGTCGGCTGCGACGGGCGGCCAGATCCAACCGCGCGACAGCGGCCGGATGTCGGTTCGGGCCATCGACAATGTCTCCTTCGACCTGACGCACGGCACGCGCGTCGGCCTGATCGGACACAATGGCGCGGGCAAGTCGACCATGCTGCGCGTCATCGCCGGCATCTATGCGCCGACGGGAGGCCGCGTCAGCGTCGAGGGCGATGTGGCGCCGATGTTCGACATCGGCTTCGGCATGGACCCGGATGCGACGGGCTGGGACAACATCATCCTGCGCGGCATGTTGCTCGGCTATTCCAAGCGCGAGATCCACGAGCGCGCAAAGGACATCGCCCTCGTCAGCGATCTCGGCGAGTTTCTGGACATGCCAATCCGAACCTATTCGGCGGGCATGGCGACGCGTCTCGCCTTCGCCGTTTCGACGTCGATCCGCCCCGACATCCTGCTGATCGACGAGGGCATCGGCGCGGGCGACGCGGCCTTCATCGCGCAGGCGCGCGAGCGGATGAGCCGTTTCATCGGCGAAGCCGGTCTCCTCGTTCTCGCCTCCCATGCCGACGACATGCTGCGTCAGTGGTGCCAGACGGGCATCTGGATGGAACATGGGCGTATGCGGATGCAGGGCGAGATCGACGAGGTGCTGGCTGCCTATCATGCCTCGCTCGGGCAGGGCTGAGACGCGCCCAACGAAGGCGGCGGAGGATCACCCTGCCCCGCCGGCTAGTCGCGACCTGCGAGATTCATGCCGTCGGGATACCTCGCCGCCGAAGCGAGAACCATCCAGCGCTCAAGCCGATGGACCGATCCGCGAGGTCCCATGCTTCGTGGCCTCCCTTCCCGTTCACATCATTACGAGCCCTGTGATTCGAGGCTTGCTTTCGAACCGGAAGACCGCGTCCTCGACGGCCTGGCCCTCCGCCCATCCATTTGGCAGATGCCTCGTTTCACGCCACGCTTTGCCGCCGGAATAAGCGACGTGACTGCCCGAGCCTGACCCGAGCCCGCTCGACGCGACGGAATATCAGCCATGCCGCGTCACGAGGCTTGGCATTTGGACGGTTTAGGCCATTCTTGTGATGGTTGATAAATCGGGGGGTTGGGTTGAGCGCATTCGACGAAATGCTGGCGAGCGAAGCAGGCGTTCGCGATCCTTATCGCCGTTTCCATTCCTGGTTCGAGACGCAGGTTCCCCAGACTCTTTCGCGCAAGGCCACCGAGGCCGAAGGGTTCTTTCGCCGCACCGGCATCACCTTCAACGTGTATGGCGATGAGGAAGCCGCCGAGCGCCTGATCCCCTTCGATCTCGTTCCGCGCATCATTTCCGGCCGCGAATGGTCGAAGTTGGCGGAAGGCATCGAACAGCGCGTTCGCGGGCTCAACGCCTTTCTGGACGACATTTATCATGACCAGGAGATCGTGAAGGCCGGCATCGTTCCCGAGCGGCTGATCAAGGGCAACGAGGCCTTCATTCCGCAGATGGTCGGCTTCCGACCGCCGGGCGGCGTCTATACCCATATTATCGGCGTCGACATCGTGCGCACGGCCGAGAACCAGTTCTACGTGCTGGAAGACAATGCCCGTACGCCCTCCGGCGTCTCGTATATGATCGAGAACCGGGAAACGATGATGCAGATGTTTCCCGAGCTTTTCGCGCAGAATCGCGTGCGCCCGGTGGAAACCTATCCGCGCCATCTCCGCCGCTCGCTTCAGGCGGTCGCCCCGCCCGCCTGCAAGGGCACGCCGCGTGTTGCGGTGCTGACGCCGGGCATCCACAATTCGGCCTATTACGAGCATGCCTTCCTCGCCGACCAGATGGGCGTCGAACTGGTGGAAGGCACCGATCTGAAGCTGGTGGACGGCCGGATCGCCATGCGCACGACGCAAGGCTACGTGCCGATCGATGTCCTTTATCGCCGCGTGGACGACGCCTTCCTCGACCCGGACGTCTTCCGGCCCGAATCCGTGCTCGGCGTTCCCGGCATCATGGACGTCTATCGCAACGGCGGCATCACCATCGCCAATGCGCCGGGCACCGGCATTTCGGACGACAAGGCGATCTATTCCTACATGCCGGAGATCGTCGAGTTCTACACGGGCAAGCCGGCCATTCTCGAAAACGTCCCGACATGGCGCTGCGCCGAGGAACAGAGCCTCGCCTACGTGCTGGAGCACCTCGAAGACCTGGTGGTGAAGGAAGTGCACGGGTCGGGCGGCTACGGCATGCTGGTCGGCCCCGCGGCCTCGAAGGCCGAGCGGGAGGCCTTCGCCGCCAAGCTGCGCGCGCGCCCCGGAAACTACATCGCCCAGCCGACGCTGGCCCTGTCCACCGTTCCGATTCTGACCGAAAAAGGTCTCGCGCCGCGCCATGTGGACCTGCGCCCCTTCGTGCTCGTGTCCGATAGCGTGAAGATCATTCCGGGGGGGCTGACGCGCGTCGCGCTCAAAGAGGGCTCGCTCGTGGTGAATTCCAGCCAGGGCGGCGGCACCAAGGACACCTGGGTTCTGGAAGACTGATGTCCTCCCGGCTCGGCCGTTCGCGGCCGGGCCATTTCCCTTTTCGCTCGGTCATCGTACGCACGTAACCGTCTTCGGCTCGCGCCGCCCCAACAGGATCAGAATCGCGACACATGGCTCTTCTCGGACGCACCGCCAACGGACTCTTCTGGATGCAGCGCTATATCGAGCGTGCCGAGAACATGGCCCGTCTGCTCGATGCCGGCCTGCGCCTGTCGCTGACCAACCTTTCGGCCGAACCCGACGAATGGCAGTCCGTGCTCGTGTCGGCAGGCGTCGAGACAGGGTATCTGGCGAAATACCGGAGCTTCGAGCCGAACCAGATCGTCGATTACATGCTGCGCGACTTCGACAATCCGTCGAGCGTCATCTCCTCCATGGGCATCGCGCGCACCAACGGGCGCATGGTGCGCACGGCGCTGACGCGCGAGACATGGGAGGCGATCAACGAAAGCTGGCTGATCCTGCGCCAGCATCTCTCTCAGCCCGTGGACGATCTTCCGGCCGTTCTCGACCTTGTGAAGGCCCGCACGGCACTGATTCGCGGCTCGTTCCACGGGACGATGCTGCGCAATCCGATCTTCGACTTCTGCAATCTCGGCACCTTCGTGGAGCGCGCCGACAACACCGCCCGCATTCTCGACGTGAAATATTGGGTGCTCATGCCGACCCATTCGTCGGTCGGCTCCTCGCTCGACAATTACCAATGGGGCTCGATCCTGCGCTCGGTCTCGGCGCTGCGCTCCTATGCCTGGGAATATGACGCGGACTTGCGGGCGGTCGACATCATCGACTTCCTGCTTCTCAATCGGCGGATGCCGCGTTCGCTCGCCTATTCCTATCGCTGCATCAACGACAGCCTCGACTATCTCGCCCGTGCCTACGGGCAGGAGCGCGAATGCCATGCGACGGCTCGCGCCATCTCCACCCGGCTGGAGCAGCACAGCGTCACCGAAATCCTGGAGACCGGCCTGCATGAGTTCCTGGAAACGCTGATCGTGGACAACAACCGCTTGTCCAACGAGATCGCGCGCGACTTCAGCTTCTATTCCTGATCGTCACGGCAGATCCGCCCCGATAGTGGGACGCTTCTGTTGCGATGCCGCGCCGCGTGTGGTTGATGGCGTTAACCTCCTTCGGCATAAGCTGCCGCCGAACGGCTCCCGTGGGAGCGGAAAGCGTCAGGAGCGTTCGAAGTGACCTATTGCGTCGGTCTCCTTCTCAATCGTGGCATGGTCTTCATGTCGGACACCCGCACCAATGCCGGGATCGACAATATTTCCGTCGTCACGAAGCTGCGCACCTGGAACATGCCGGGTGATCGCTTTCTCTGCCTCATGTCGGCGGGCAATCTGGCGACGACGCAGTCCACCATCTCGCTTCTGGAAGAGCGCGGCCTGGCCTCGCATGATCGCAAGCCCAAACTCCTGACGCAGCCGACCATGTTCCAGACGGCAAAGCTCGTTGGCGAGACACTGCGCGAGGTGATCTCCTATACGAACGAAGGCAGCGACGGATCGAGCCGCTTCCTCGGCTCTTTCATTCTGGGCGGGCAGATCAAGGGCGGCCGCCCTCGCCTCTTCATGATCTATCCCGAAGGGAATTTCATCGAGGCAGGCCCCGACAACCCGTTCTTCCAGATCGGCGAGCACAAATATGGTCGCCCGATTCTGGTGCGGACCTACGAGCCCACCATGTCGCTGGAAGATGCGGTGAAGCTTCTGCTCGTGTCCTTCGATTCGACCATCAAGTCGAACCTTTCGGTGGGCCTGCCGATCGATCTTCAAGTTTATGAGACCGACAAGCTCGAAACTGGCTATCGCCAGCGCTTCGACGATCGCGATCCCTATTACCGGCAGATTTCGGAAGGCTGGGGCGATGCGCTGAAATCGGCCTTCGATCAACTGCCGGCGTTCAGTCCGGCAGGTGTCGAGCGCTGACCCGATTCGTCAGGAATCGCGGCTGAGGCCCTTGGCCGCGAGTTCGTCCAGATAGGCGTTCCACAGACGCCCGCCGTCGCGCGCGAGCTGGAGCAGATAGGTCCAGGTGTAGATGCCGGTATCATGCCGATCGTCGAAGGCGATTCGGATGGCGTAATGGCCGACCGGAAAGATATTGGCGATCCGCACCTCGCGCTTGCCGCCGACGGTGACGCGCTGGTCCGGCGAATGGCCCTGCACCTCGGCCGAAGGCGATAGAACGCGCAGCATCTCGGCCGTGATTTCGGCCGGCGGCGCACTTCCGAAGCGCAAAACCAGGGTCTTGCGATCAGGCAAAACGCGAATTTCTTCGGGGACAGGCGCGGCGCACATGGTCATTCTCCTCAGCGAGTGTGATGCTCCCGCTTGACCGCATTGGCAAGCCTTTCCACATTCGTCACACGACGCAAGGAAAGGATGGCGGTTCGACGCCGCCGAGCATGACCCTGATCACGCCTCTCGCCCCGCGCCCGGAGAAGCCCGCGCTGATCGACCCGTTCCAGCGGGCGATCACCTATCTCCGTGTTTCCGTGACCGATCGCTGCGACTTCCGCTGCACCTATTGCATGGCGGAGGATATGGAGTTCCTGCCCAAGCGCGATCTCCTGACGCTGGAGGAGCTGGACCGTCTGTCGTCGGCCTTTATCGAGCGGGGCGTGCGCCGGCTCCGGCTGACGGGCGGAGAGCCGCTGATGCGCAAGAACATTCTCTACCTCATCCGTTCCCTGTCTCGTCATCTGGAGAGCGGGAATCTGGACGAGCTGACGCTGACCACCAACGGCTCGCAGCTCCAACGTTTTGCCAGGGATCTCGCAGCCTGCGGCGTGAAACGCCTCAACGTGTCGCTGGACACGCTCGATCCCGACAAGTTCCGTCACATCACGCGGCGCGGCGATCTCGCCGGGGTTCTGGCCGGCATCGACGCGGCTTTGGCGGCGGGCATCCAGCTCAAGCTCAACGCCGTCGCGCTCAAGAATTTCAACGAAGGCGAACTGCCCTTCATGATGCGCTGGGCCCACGAGCGCGGCATGGACATGACGGTCATCGAGACCATGCCGCTCGGCGAGATCGACGAGGATCGCACCGATCGCTACCTGCCCCTGAACCAGGTTCGCCGTAGCCTTGAAGAGCGCTTCACGCTGCGCGACATTCCCTACAAGACGGGCGGCCCCGCACGCTATGTGGACGTGGCGGAAACGGGCGGGCGTCTGGGCTTCATCACGCCGATGACCCACAATTTCTGCGAAAGCTGCAACCGGGTTCGGGTGACCTGCACGGGCACGCTCTACATGTGCCTCGGGCAGGAGGACGCGGCCGATCTGCGCGGCGCGATGCGCGGTTCGGAGGGCGACGAAGCGCTGCATCGGGCGATCGACGAAGCCATTTCCCGCAAGCCCAAGGGTCACGATTTCGTCATCGATCGCGCCACCAAACGCCCCTCCGTGTCCCGCCATATGAGCGTGACGGGCGGCTGATCTCCGCAAATCGCTTCGCCGAATTGCGAAAGCCCGACGCGGGAACGCGCTATACTGGTGGATTTCTAGGGAGCCACGGTATTTGCCGCAACGCTCGGGCGGCTGAACTTGGAACGACCTGTTAACGGTTCGCGTTACCCCGGTCAGTTCAGCACCAGCGTTTGGAAGGCTCCGATGAAAACCTTTGTGAAGACCAGCTTGGCCCTTGGTGCCGTGGTGATGGTGACGGCCGGCTGCACCACCACGGAGCGCACCGTGGGCGGTGCCTTGATCGGCGGCGCGGGCGGCGCGGTGGTTGGCGATGCGATCGGCGGTTCGGGCGGCGCGGTGATCGGCGGCTTGGCCGGCGGCACGGCGGGCGCGCTGATCGGCCGCGAATCCGGTCGTCGGGCCAACAACGGATATTATCGAGGATACTGAGCCGAGACGAAGCTCTGACACTTATGCTTCAGGGGATTAACGCGCTCGTGGTCGATCCCCTGATGCTTTCGGCGTATCGCCGCTATAAGAAACGAGAGCGCGCTATCGGCTGCCGTCTTCCTTGTAGGCGTTGGATGCCGATGTCGCTGAAATCGCATAAGCCCCGCCGCTGACGGAGATCGGCAAAGCCACGAAGGCGGGTGAAAGTGTCGCGGCGGCGGCAAGCCCGCCCGCGATCGCAGAAGCCGGTCCAGGGACCTGCACCTCGGCCGGATTGGCGAGCGTCGCGGTTGCGCCGGCTTTGCTCCAGGTGGTGCGCCATTGCGTCAATTGCTGGCTTCGCACCGCATCATCTGAAAATGCCAATCGATCCATCATGATCTGGCGTCGTCCCGCGTTCCGCAGTCCCGAGATCGGGGCCAGCCCTCACATAGGCTGAAGCAACTGCTCGCTTCCAATCTAGAGCGATTGTCTTGCCGGTTTCTTCGCGAGACACTTCAAATTGTGGATAACCCTGTCGTAGCGTCAACGCCTTCGCCAAAGCGCCGACCCGGCCACGCATTGCGACGGCCGCTGGCGCTTGTCCGCGCTCACCTTAAGCCTTTAGAAGCAGGCATCGATATGGTGAAGGCGAATGCCTATGAACGCGTCAGGCTCCTCTCTCGCCAGCGAGAATGCGCGCGCGAGCCTCCTGATGACAGGCGCCATGGCCTGTTTCGCCCTCAACGACATGATGGTGAAAACGCTCTCCGCCTCCATGGAGGCACCTCAGATCATGGCCCTTCGCGGGGTCATCGTATCCTGCCTCCTGATCGCGCTCGGCTTGCAACAAGGCGTTCTCCGTCCACTGTCGCGCCTTCGTCATCGCGCCGTTCTGTTGCGCACCCTGGCCGACATCCTGACGACCATTTCCTACATCTCGGCGCTCAAGCATCTTTCGCTAGGCAATGCCTCGGCGATCTTCCAAGCCCTGCCCTTCACGATCACGATCGGGGCGGCGCTGTTCCTGGGAGAAAGCGTCGGCTGGCGACGCTGGGTCGCCATCGCCGTCGGGTTCGTGGGCGTTCTGGTGATCTTGCGGCCGGCGACGGACGGGTTCAACACCTACGCCGTCTGGGTTCTGATCTCCGTCGTCTTCGCCGCGATGCGCGATCTCGTGACGCGCCGGATGCCGACCTCCATTTCCTCTCTGCAGGTGGCGACGGTCACATCGATTGCTGTCGCCATCACCGGCTTTCTGATGCTGCCGGCGGTCGGCTGGTCGCCCGTATCGGGAGCGAGCTGGCTAATTCTTCTGTGTGGCGCGTTTGCCATCGGCGCAGGCTACATCATGATCGTCGCGTCGATGCGCGTCGGAGACATGAGCTTCGTCGCACCCTTCCGCTATTCGATCCTGATCTTCGCCATGGCTCTCGGAGCCTTGGTCTTCGAGGAGCGGCCGGACGGTTTCGAGATCCTGGGCTCGCTCATCGTGGTGGGTAGCGGTGCCTACACGATCCACCGCGAAGGGGTGGCCCGGCGCGCGGCGCGCGCGGGGAGCACGGGTCCATGAAGGTCTATGGCGCGCTTCTGGCGGGCGGCGCGGCCTCGCGCCTCGGCGGCGTCGTCAAACCGCTTCTCGATCTGGCGGGCCGCACCATGGCCGAGCGCGCGCTGATGCCACTGCGCGGTCACGTCGAGAGGATTCTCGTCTCGACGGATCGGCACGAATTGTTCGCGCCGTTCGGCTTCGAGACGGTGGAGGACGGACGGCCCGAGCGCCTCGGCCCGCTTGCTGGCCTCGCGGCGCTTTATCGCGCGATCCGACGCGAGGACGACGCGCCCTTCGCGCTTCTGACCGTGCCGGGCGACACGCCCTTTCTTCCCCGCGATCTAGCCCCACGTCTCCTCAACCATGCGCGGCCGGGCACCGTGCGTGTCGCCGCGTTCGGCCCGCATTGGCAACCGACCGTCGCGCTCTGGCCGGATACGGCCTTGGAAGACCTGCCGGCCTGGCTCGACAGCGATACGTCCAATGTTTCGATTCGCCACTGGATCGCGCGCCATCCGCACGAGGTGATCGAGTTTGCGCCGACACTCTCAGCCCCGGACGGCGATCCCTTCTTCAACGTCAACACATCAGAAGACTTGGAGACCGCACGTCGCCATCTGAGCGCGATCGAAAGATGAGGGTGATGGTACCGAAGACTTGCCAAGGCCGGAAGCTAAGCCTTATTGCTTGGATAATAGGCATGCTCTTTTGTCGGGCTGCCACAGACTTGCAAGAAGGTTGACCATGCGATCCATCAAAACGGCTCTGCTCGCCCTGTCCGCCCTGGCCCTCACCACGTCTCTGGCGGCGGCGCAGGAGAGCGACGCCAACAAGACCTGGACCGAGGTCCGCATCGGATCGGAAGGCGCTTATCCGCCGTTCAACGTCTTGGACGCTTCGGGCAAGCTCAGCGGCTTCGACATCGACATTGCCAATGCACTTTGCGAGCACATGAAGGTGAAATGCACTTTCGTGACGCAGGATTGGGACGGCATGATCCCCGCCCTTCAGAACGACCGGTTCGACGCGGTGATCGCGTCCATGTCGATCACGCCCGAGCGTGAGAAGCAGGTTCTCTTCACCAACAAGTATTACAACACGCCGGGCGCGGTAGCCGTCCCCAAGGACTCGACCATTCCCGACACGTCGGCTGCTTCGTTCAAGGGCAAGACGGTCGGCGCTCAAGGGTCGACAACGCATTCGCAAGCCGTGGAAAAGTTCCTCCCGGACGCGGACGTGCGCATCTACCCCACGGCCGAAGAATACAAGCTCGACATTGAGAATGGCCGCCTCGATGCCGTCAGCGACGATATCGTCGTTCTGTCGCAGTGGATCGACAGCCCTGAAGGCGCATGCTGCAAGATTCTCGGCTCGCTTCCGGCGGACGAAAGCATTTACGGCAAGGGCGCGGGCATTGCGCTTCGCAAGGGCGACACCAAGCTGAAGAAGATGTTCGACGATGCGATCACCGCGATCCGCGCCGACGGCACCTACAAGAAGATCCAAGACAAGTATTTCAAGTTCGACGTCTACGGGAAGTGATCGCAGCCTGATCTCGGGAAAGCCGGATCGCCCGGCTTTCCCCTTCCACCAACGCCAATGCCCGACCCGTCGCCGGTTCGAGAGGGTTTCCAGGCCGAGCTTGAACCTCGGGTGGGATACGCTTTCGCGGGGCTGCGAGAGGTGCTACCAGCAGCTTTCCATTTTGAAGGCCAGGGGAACGATGACATCAGTCCGCAAAGGCGCGTCTCGCCCTGACCGGTGCCCCTCGTGACGACCGATTATCTCTCTCTTCTGTCCTACGGTGCCGATGGCTGGGGCGACGAACTCCTGTCCGGCCTGTTCATCACCTTCTCGCTGGCTTTGGCGACCCTGCCGCTGGGCCTCCTGCTCGGCCTCGGTCTGGCGCTGGCCAAGCGCGGCGGCGACCCGGCGCTGGCGCTATCGGCCAATATCTATACGACCCTGTTTCGCGGGCTGCCCGAGCTTCTGACGCTCTTCCTCGTGTATTACGGCGGGCAGAATCTCTTGAATTCGGTGAGCACGACGCTCGGCTGGGGCAATATCGAGATCTCCAGCTTTCTGGCCGGCATGATCGCGCTCGGCTTCGTCTTTGCCGCTTATTCCAGCGAAGTGTTCCTATCGGCTTTCCAGGCGATTCCGAACGGCCAATGGGAAGGCGGGCGAGCGCTCGGGCTGCGCGAGCGGCGCATCTTCCGGCTGGTGATCTTTCCCCAGCTCCTGCGCATCAGCCTGCCCGGCCTGTCCAATGTCTGGCTGAATCTTCTGAAGGACACGGCGCTCGTTTCGGTCGTCGGTCTCTCTGATATTCTGCGTCAGACAGGCGTTGCAGCACGTGTGACGCGCGAGCCGTTCTTCTTCTTCGCGCTTGCCTGCGTTCTCTATCTCATCCTCACCTTCGTTTCCTCGCTCGCCCTCGGGCGGCTGGAGCGTTGGACCCGGCGTGGGGAGGCCGCGCGATGACGTCACGGATCACCCATTTCGCGAAGCGTTCGAGCTGGCTCGGCCTTGCCACGCTTCTTGTCTGGATCGTGGGCGGCATCGGCCTCGTCTGGTACCTTGTGGCCGTCTGGAACCCGGATCTCGTAGCGCGCTACGGCCCACTTTATCTTCAGGGTCTGCGCACGACGCTGATCCTCGTGTCGCTGTCCTATCTCTGCGGCATGGCGCTGTCCGTGCCGCTGGCCGCCGGCCGTCTGTCGCAGAACCGATTGGCGCGCGGCATCAGCTCGGCCTATGTCGGCTTCTTCCGTGGCACGCCTCTCATCGCGCAGCTCTTCCTGATCTATTACGGCTTCGGCAGCTTCCGGCCCGCCTTCGAAGCGGTCGGCCTCTGGTGGTTCTTCCGGGAGGCCTGGTACTGCGCGGTCTTCGCGCTGGCGCTCAACACGGCGGCCTATCAGACCGAAATCCTGCGCGGTGCGCTGCTCAGCATTCCCAAGGGCCAATGGGAAGGCGCGCGCTCCCTCGCCCTGCCGCGCCACGTGACCTTCCGCAAGATCATCGTGCCGCAGGCGCTCATGGTAGCGCTGCGACCCTATGCGAACGAGTTGATCCTGATGGTGAAGGCCTCGGCCATCGTCGCCATCATCACCGTGTTCGATCTCTTCGGGGAAACGCGCCGCGCTTTCTCGCGCAGCTTCGACTTCCAAACTTATGTCTGGGCGGCGCTGTTCTATCTCGTCATCGTCGAGATCGTGCGCAATCTCACCGCGCTCGCCGAGAAGCGCCTGACGCGGCATCTCGTACGATAGCGCATCTTACGGCCGATCACGGCAGCATCCCATACAGCCAAAAGGACAGAGCATGGCGAAGACCGCTTTCATCGGACTGGGCGTGATGGGCTATCCCATGGCAGGCCACCTCAAGGCCAAGGGCGGGCATGAGGTCACGGTCTTCAACCGCACGCGGGAAAAGGCCGAGCGCTGGGCCGGCGAGCATGGCGGCGCGTTCCGTGAGACGCCGCGCGAGGCGGCCGAGGGCGCCGATTTCGTCTTCGTCTGCGTCGGCAATGACGACGACGTGCGCTCCGTCACGCTGGGCGAGACCGGAACACTCGCCGGCATGAAGCCGGGCGCGGTGCTGGTGGATCACACGACCGCCTCGGCGGAACTGGCACGCGAGCTCGACCAAGCCGCGCGCGAGGGAGGCCGGCGCTTTCTCGACGCGCCCGTTTCCGGCGGACAGGCCGGCGCTGAGAACGGCGTTCTGACTGTGATGGTCGGCGGTGAGAGCGAGACGTTCGAGGCCGCGCGCCCGGTGATCGATTCCTATGCCCGCATGGTCGGGCTCATGGGCCCGGCGGGCGCAGGGCAGCTTGCCAAGATGATGAACCAGATCTGCATCGCCGGTCTGGTGCAGGGCCTGTCGGAGGCCATCCATTTTGGCCAGAACGCCGGGCTCGACATCGGGAAGGTGATCGACGTCATCTCCAAGGGCGCGGCGGGCTCGTGGCAGATGGAAAACCGGCACAAGACCATGATCGAGGGGCGCTACGATTTCGGCTTCGCGGTGGAATGGATGCGCAAGGATCTCGGCATCTGCCTCACGGAAGCGCGCCGCAACGGCGCGTCCCTCCCTGTCACGGCGCTGGTCGATCAGTTCTATGGCGAGGTGGAGAAGCTCGGCGGCCAGCGCTGGGACACGTCCTCGCTTTTGGCCCGGCTGACGCGCTGAGGGCTCGGCACGCTGAGAGCTTGGGCCGTGCGGAGGGAGATCAACTCTCCCGCTGTTCCTTTTCAAGGATCATGTAATCGAGCGGCAGCTCGGTCGTGGTCTTGATCCGCTCCATGGCGAAGGCCGACGACACGTCGCGAATGTCGATCTTCGAGATCAAGCGTTTGTAGAAGCCGTCATAGGCGGCGATATCGGGCACGACGACGCGCAGGAGATAATCCACGTCGCCACTCATGCGATAGAAATCAACGACTTCCGAAAACTCGTTGACCACTTCCGAGAAGCGCTTCAGCCACTCGGCCGAATGCGAATGGGTGCGGATCGAGACGAAGACGGTGACACGCGTGTTCACCTTCTCGGGATCGAGAATGGCGACGCGGCGCTTGATGACGCCCTCTTCCTCCAGCTTCTGAATGCGCCGCCAGCAGGGCGTCGTGGACAGGCCGACCCGCTTGGCGACATCCGCCACCGCCAGCGTCGCATCCTCCTGAAGCAATCTCAGGATTTTCTTGTCCAAACGATCCATGGGTCGGCCTCACTCTCGTACAAAGACGTTTTGTACAACAGGACGCACGGCCTCGTCAGACCAGCGCAGCGATCCGGCGGCGCAGTTCGGGCAAAAAGATTTCCTCGAACCAGGGATTGCGCAAAATCCATCCGCTATTGCGCCAGGAGGGATGGGGCAGCGGCAGAATCACCGGGCCATCCCCAACCTCGTCCTTCCGATCCAGCCACGCATGAACGGTCTGCGTCATGCTTTGACCCGAGATGCTCACACCCGAGCGCGGCAGGTGCCAGGTTTGCGCGGCGCGGCCCACCGCCAGAATTAGTTCCAGCTGCGGCATGGCGGCGAAGACGGATGGATGCCACTGCCGACACTCCGCCCTCGGCGGTCGGTCTCCCCCCTTCGGGTCCGTGCCGGGAAAGCAGAAGCCCATCGGCACGATGGCGACCCGGCTGGCATCGTAGAACACGTCTTCGCCCACTCCCATCCACGCGCGCAGCCTGACGCCGGACGGGTCGGTGAAGGGCCGGCTGGAGCGGTCGGCGAGATTGCCCGGCGCCTGCCCCGCGATGCAGATTCGCGCGGTGTCGGATAGAACGAAGACCGGGTTGGGCTCGCGCTCCAGCGGTGGCCCGCTAGGCTGATCCCGGCAGATCCGGCACGCGCGAATGTCCCGCCGGAGCGCATCGACGCTTGGCCTCGTTCTGCCGTTATCCATGTCTTTCAAAGGCCTGCCTGCTGTTCGACCCGTCTCGTCCGGGCTTTCGAGGACGCCGCTCGTGCCGCATCTCGAGTGGCAATCGGGGGAAAAGACGACTTCTTAATCCAATTTTTTAAGCTTTTCGCAAGAGCATGAGACTCCCGCGCTCCGGTCGCTCGAAACCTCGCTGTGTCTCTCGGTTCATGTCTCTTGCGCCTCCCCATTCCCTGAACGAGACGCTGCCGCATCGCCGGCCGGCGACGCGTCGCGGCGATGTGACGGAAACCGTGCGTTCGGCGCGAGACCGGCTTCTGTCGCCCGCCGGCCTGCCGCCGCGCATCGAGCTGGCGCTTCTGCGTCAGCATGTCGGACAGCTTCTGGTCGGGGTGCCGATCATCTCGGGCCTCGTCGCCGTTCTGGCCATTGCGGTCGGCCTTCGGGAAGCGAGCTTCGCCTGGATCTGGATCGTCTCCCACGTGGTGGCCAGCGGTTTTCTGCTGGGTGTCGTCCTGCGCTTCGAAGCCTCGACGCGGCCGATCTTCCAGGCGCAGTCCTGGAAGCGTCTGTTTCTCGCAGGCCACTTCCTGTCCGGCTTGCCGTGGGCGCTTCTGTGGCTCTGGCCACTCTGCCGCAGCTGCGGCCCGATCGACACCAATGCCCTCCTGTTCGCCACGAGTCTGGGTGCGATCGCGACGGTCGCGATGATCGGCGCAGCGCTCGGCGGCGTCGTGATCGCCACCTTCCTGCCGCTGGCCGGCGCGCTGGCCTTCCGCGCGACCACCAGCCAGGACGCCAGCGAACAGGCCCTCTACGGCCTTCTGATTTGCGCCATCCCCTTTTTCACGCTCGTGGCGGATCGCCTGCGCCGGGGCTCGGTGGAGCGGCTTCGGCACCGGGCCGAGCGCGACCAGCTCGTGTCCGAAATCGAGACGGCCCGCATCCAGTCGGACGAGGCGCGCCAGCGCGCCGAGGAAGCCAATCTCGCCAAGTCGCAGTTTCTGGCCACGATGAGCCATGAACTGCGCACGCCGCTCAACGCGATTCTCGGCTTCTCCGAGGTGATCAGCAACGAAATTCTTGGGCCGGTCGGCAACGAGACCTATCGGGACTATGTCAACGACATCCATCAATCGGGGCAGCATCTCCTCGACCTCATCAACGAAATTCTCGACCTCTCGCGCGTGGAGGCCGGCCGGTACACGCTGAACGAGGAGCCGCTGCTTTTGGCCAACAAGGCGCGCGAGGGCATCGGCTATGTCCAGCTCAAGGCGGACACAAAGCGCATTTCCATCGTCTCGGAGTTCGAGCCGAACCTGCCCCAACTCTGGGGCGATCCGCGCTCGCTGCGGCAGGTCGTGCTCAATCTCCTGTCCAACGCCGTGAAGTTCACGCCCGAAGGCGGACGGATCGTCTGCCGCGTCGGCTGGACGGCGGGCGGCGGGCAATATGTCTCGGTGAGCGACAACGGGCCGGGCATCCCGGCCGAAGAACTGCCGACCGTCCTCTCCTCCTTCGGCCAAGGATCGAGCGCCATCAAGAGCGCGGAACAGGGCACCGGCCTCGGGCTTCCCATCGTGCAGGCGCTGATGACGCTCCACAATGGCCGCTTCGAGCTCCATTCGGAACTCGGGCGTGGCACGGAGGCCATCGCGATCTTCCCGCATTCGCGCGTTCTCGAAGTGATGCCCGCCATGCAGGACTTCGTCTGACGAAACCGTCACTTGCACGCCTGAAACCCCGCTCCCATCTTGGCTCCCATGTCCGCTGCGTCCGCTTCCGTGTCCTCCCCTTGCGTCCAAATCTGCGTGCTCGACGCCGCCAGCGGGTGGTGCGTCGGCTGCGGGCGCACGATCGAGGAGATCATCGCCTGGGGCAGCCTCAGCGAAGAATGCCGCTTGGAGATCATGGGCGGCCTGCCGAGCCGGCTGGACAGCATGGAACCCCAGGCGGGAGCCGCTTGAGATGCGCGCCCGCTCTCCTCGCCTCGCCATCCTGAGCGCCCTTCTTCTCCTCGCGCTCGATGGACAGGCCCTCGCCTTCGATGGCGAGCAGACGGCCTCAGTGCTTTATCTCGGCGTTTGGGCCGTGCTTCTGGCCAGCAGCGTCTTCGTCCTGTTCCGCTATCGCCTTGGCGAGGCGCTGCGCGCTATCGTCATTTGGGCCTTAGCCTTCCTGGTGCTGATCGGGGCCTATGCCTACCGGGACGAGTTCGGCGCGGTGCGCGACCGTATCATGGCCGAACTCTGGCCGGGCTACGCCGTCACATCAGGCGCGGCGGGCGAGGTCATGGCGGTGCGGGCCGACGACCGGCATTTCCATGTCGATGCCACGGTGAACGGTCGCCCGGTCTCGTTCCTCGTGGATACCGGCGCCAGCGTCATCGCGATCGACCGCGACGTGGCCCGCAGCATCGGCATCGACCCGGATCGCCTCAGCTATTCGAGCCGCATCCGCACCGCCAACGGCGTGGCGCAGGCCGCCGACGTGACGCTGGACACTGTGCGCATCGGCGGCATCGAACGGCGCAATGTGCGCGCCGTCGTCACGGAAGGCTCCGGCATCGGCACGAGCCTTCTCGGCATGAGCTTCCTCGGCACACTCGGCTCGTTCGAGTTCCGGGGCGATCGGCTGATCATGCGGGATTGAAAGACTATTTCGCGAGACTGCCGAGGAAGAGATAGGCGACGATCGACAGATTGCCGACGAAGCCGATTGCGACCACGGCCCAGATGGCCAGCCAGACCGGCGAGCGCTTCGGCGGTTTGCCAGTGGTCTCGGATTGCGGATTGTGTGTCAGGGCTCGGCCCTCCTCACGTTCGGATTGCGGGAAGGAAGCCTCACGCTGCCGTCTCCCTCGGCGTACCGGTGAGGCTTACATACGAAAAGGCTTCCAGAAGAAGATCGGGCGTCGCATCCGGGCGGACGGCGCGCTCCGACAGGATTTGCCGCCAGCGGCGTGCACCGGGCTGGCCCTGAAACAGGCCCACCATATGACGCGTCACCTGCGACAGGCGCCCGCCTCGCGCCATATGCGCGCCGGCATAATCGGCCATGCGCTGGAGCAGCGCTGGATAATCGACCTCGGCCGGTAGGCGGCCGTAAATCAGTGGCCCCACTTCGGCGAGGTCGGACGGATTGCCATAGGCACCGCGCCCCATCATGACGCCATCAAGGCCCTTCAGATGCTCGGCCGCCATGCGAACGCTGGTCAACCCGCCATTCAGCCCGATGAACATATCCGGCAGCCGCGCCTTCAGCCTGACAACGCGGCTATAGTCGAGCGGAGGAATGTCGCGGTTTTCCTTGGGGCTGAGCCCCTGAAGCCAGGCCTTGCGCGCGTGGACCCAGATCGCCGACACGCCCGCTTCGACCGCCGCATCGGCCAGAGCGTCGAGCGCGGCCTCGGGGTCCTGATCGTCGACGCCGATCCGGCATTTGACCGTGACGGGAATGGAGACGGCCTGACGCATGGCCGACAGGCATTCGCCGACGAGCGCGGGCTGAAGCATGAGGCAAGCGCCGAACGCGCCGGACTGAACCCGGTCGGACGGGCAGCCGACATTCAGATTGATCTCGTCATAGCCGAAGCCTTCCGCGATGCGCGCGACCTCGGCAAGCTTGGCCGGATCGGAGCCGCCGAGCTGCAGCGCCAGCGGATGCTCTTCGGAGTCGAAGCCAAGCAGGCGCTCTCGGTTCCCATGCAGAACCGCGTCCGCCACGATCATCTCGGTATAAAGAAGCGCATCGGGCGCGAGCAGCCGATGAAAGAAGCGACACCGACGGTCCGTCCAATCGATCATCGGCGCGACGGCAAAGAGCGGGCCGGAGGCGTAATGCGAAGGACTGGCGGATGCGGGCATGGCGGCGTTCGGCTCTTGGGTTCGTCGGCGGCCATCCGGCAGAAACGGGCCTTCCGTCTCTCCCTATTGTCGGGATCGCAGCACGGCTCTGTCTTTTGGCGTCTTTTCTATATGCGCAACAAGACACGCTTGCGCTACCCGCACGTCGCATTCCACACTGGGGCGATCGTCGCAGGAACGATGAACGGTCCGTGCGCGGAGCGAACGGGGTGCCCGCGCTTTGCAAAATCCTCCCGATTGCCTATAGGGTCGCGACTCGATCAGCTAGAGACCGTGCTTCACAACGGTCTCTCAGCCCCTCTCGAAGGAAACCGTTTTGACTTCAACGTTTGACCGGGTTGCCGACATCATCGCCGAAACCAGCGAGATCGATCGGGACAGCATCACCCCGGAAAGCCACACGATCGACGATCTGGGCATCGACTCGCTCGACTTCCTCGACATCGTTTTCGCGATCGACAAGGAATTCGGCATCAAGATCCCGCTCGAAAAGTGGACGCAGCGCGTCAACGAGGGCGAGGCCAACACGGAGGAATACTTCGTCATGAAGAACCTCTGCGCCAAGATCGACGAGCTGCGCGCCGCCAAGGGCGCCTGAAACTCCGATACGAGGCGGGGCGCCCTTGACCGGCGCATCCGCCCCGAAGACAGGACAAGACGACGGGCGCGGCCCTTCCGCGCTTCAGGTCCGGCGGCGATCTGCCCCGGCTCGCGCTGAAAGACGACCCATGACACAAGCCGCCCGCGACGTACTGATCACCGGACTGGGACTGGTTTCCTCCCTCGGAGAAGGCGTCGAAGCTCATGTGTCCCGCCTGTCCGCGCCGGGTCCGCTTCAGCCGACTATCGAGGCCGAGCGCTTCGCGCCCTCCTTCGTGCATCCGCTGCCACAGATCGACTGGAGCCGCCAGATCCCCAAGAAGGGCGACCAGCGGCAGATGGAGACCTGGCAGAAGATCGGCGTCTATGCCGCCGGTCTGGCGCTCGAAGACGCCGCCATTCCCGCTGACGAGGCGACCCGCGCCGGGATCGACATGATCGTGTCGGCTGGCGGCGGCGAGCGCGACCCGGATGTGGATGCGCTGGTCATGTCGCGCGCGCGCGGGCTCGATGATCCGCAGCCGCTCCTGAACGAGCTTCTGTCGAGCGAGCTTCGCCCGACGCTCTTCCTGGCGCAGCTGTCCAATCTCCTGGCCGGCAACATCTCCATCGTCCACAAGGTGACGGGCTCCTCGCGCACCTTCATGGGCGAGGAAAGCGCCGGCATGTCGGCGGTTCAGATCGCGAGCGCGCGTATTCGCTCGGGCCAGAGCCGCGTCTGCCTCGTGGGTGGTGCCTTTTCTGCCGAGCGTCTGGACCTTCTCACCAATTACGAGCTGGGCGGTTTCCTCCTGCGCGATCACTGGTTGCCGGTGTCCGGCCGCTCGGGCGAGACGGCAGGTCTCGCGCCCGGCAGCATGGGCGCGTTCCTGGTGCTGGAAGACGCAGAACACGCGGCCGAGCGCCACGCGACAGCCTATGCCAAGCTGCGCTTCGTGGCGGGCGATCGTGGGTCGCGCGAGGATGGGGCCTTCCGCAAGCGCCTGTCGCGGCTTCTGGATGAGGCCGGCGCGCGCGACGAGGAGCTTCTGGTTCTGTCCGGCGCGACGGGCCTCGACGGTGTAACGCAATCCGAAGCCGAGCTTCTGCGCCAGACCTATCCACTGGCTGCGCATCGCGCCTATGGCACGGCAATCGGCCATGGATTTGAAGCGCACTTCCCGGCCGGCGTGGCGCTGGCCGCGGCGCTTCTGGCAGGCCGCAAGATTCCGGCCGAAGCCGGCGGGGGCGAGGAACGTCCGGCCGATTTCGAGCCCAAGCGCGCGCTGGTGACCGGCGTCGGCCATGTGCGCGGCGAAGGCGTCTGCCTGATGGAAGCGGTCTGAGGCGGGTCTGCCGCCTTTTCTCGAACGATCGGCGCGCATGAGCCGCGCATGAGACGGAAGACGATCATGGCTTCAAGCGATCTGGATTTTCTTGGCCGCCCGGTGGTCGCCGTCACCGGCATCGGCGTCGTGTCCTCGCTCGGCCGGGGCGTTGCCGACAATTGGTCGGCGCTGGTCTCCGGCCGCTCGGGCATCCACACGATCACGCGCTTTGCGACCGACAATCTGCGCACCACGATCGCGGGCACGGTGGATTTCATGGGCGTCGAGCCTTGGAGCGGGATCGACCTGTCCTATGCGCTGGCGGAAGCGGCCGGCACCGAAGCCATCGCCATGGCCGGGCTCGACCCCGCCGGTTTCGATGCGCCGCTCTTTCTGGCCGCGCCTCCGATCGAACTCGAATGGTCGCAGCGTCTGGCGCTCGACAAGCTGACGGGCGAGGCGCGCGAGGAGGCCGGTTATCTCCGGCTGATCGAGCTGGCGCGCACGCATCGCTCGCGCAGCATCTACGACCTGACGCTGTTCGGCGGCATTTCGGAGCGGCTGGCCGACAAGCTGGGAACGCGTGGTCTGCCGGTCACGCTCTCGACCGCCTGTGCGTCGGGCGCGAGCGCCATCCAGCTCGGCGTCGAGGCCATCCGTCGGGGCGACGCGGATCGCTGCATCGCCATCGGCACGGACGGGTCGGTCGGCGCGGAGGCCTTGATCCGCTTCTCGCTTCTTTCGGCGCTTTCCACGCAGAACGATCGCCCCGAGAAGGCCTCCAAGCCTTTCTCGAAGGACCGCGACGGCTTCGTCATGGCCGAGGGTGCGGGCGCGCTTGTCTTGGAATCCTTGAGCGCCGCGAAGGCGCGCGGAGCGACGGTACTCGGCGTCCTGCTCGGCGTCGGCGAAAAGGCGGATGATTTCCACCGCACCCGCTCCAAGCCCGATGGATCGCCCATCATCGCGACCATTCGCGCGGGGCTGGACGATGCGGGCCTTCAGCCCGGCGATATCGGCTATATCAACGCGCACGGTACCTCGACGCCCGAAAACGACCGGATGGAATATACCGGCCTGTCGGCCGTGTTCGGCGACGCGATCGGGAGGACGCCGATCTCCTCCAACAAGTCGATGATCGGACACACGCTCACGGCGGCCGGCGCGATCGAGGCGGTGTTCTCGGTGCTTGCCATGCGCGAGGGCACGCTGCCGCCCACCATCAACTACGACCAGCCCGACCCGGCCATTCCGCTGGACATGATCCCGAACGTCGCACGCGCGGCCGATGTGTCGGCAGTTCTTTCCAATTCCTTCGGCTTCGGCGGTCAGAACGTCTCGCTCGTCATCGGGCGCGAGCCGCGCGGCTAACCAGAAAAGTCATTTCCCATGCAGGCATTGCAGCTGGTCGGCGACAAGGATCTTCGCCGCGTCGAGATCGATGAGCCGGGCGCGCCGGGTCCGGGCGAAGTCACCGTGCGCATCAAGGTCGTGGCGCTGAACCATATCGACGTCTGGGGATGGCGCGGCATGGCCTTCGCCAAGCGCAAGATGCCGCTGACGATCGGCGCGGAAGCCTCCGGCGTGGTCGAGGCCTTGGGCGCGGGCACGTCCGGTCTCATTCCGGGCCAGCTCGTCTCGATCTACGGAGCGCGCACTTGCGGCCTCTGCAAGGCCTGCCGCGAGGGACGCGACAATCTTTGCGAGCATGTCTCGGGCGTCCACGGCTTCCATCTCGACGGCTTCGCGCAGGAGCGCGTCAATCTGCCGGCGCGGCTGCTCGTCCCCGCCCCTCCGGGCTGCGATGCGGTCGGTGCGGCGCTCGCCCCCGTCACTTTCGGCACGGTCGAACATATGCTCTTCGACAATGCCAAGCTTCAGCCGGGCGAGACGATCCTCGTCCATGCCGGCGGTTCGGGCATCGGCACGGCAGCGATCCAGCTCGCCAAGCGCCACGGCGCGACCGTCATCACGACGGTCGGCTCCGACGACAAGATCGAGCCGGCCAAGGCGCTGGGCGCCGACCACGTCATCAACTATCGCACCGATCGCTTCGAAGGCGTGGTGCGGAAGTTGACCAAGAAAAAGGGCGTCGATGTCGTGTTCGAGCATGTCGGCAAGGACACGTTCGCCGGCTCCATGCTCTGCATGAAGCGGGGCGGCCGGCTCGTCACCTGCGGCTCCACTTCGGGCGTCTCCACCGAGGTCAACCTGATGATGCTGTTCCAGCAACAGCTGAAGCTTCTCGGCTCCTTCGGCTGCCGCATGGAGAACATGGCGGATGCCATGCAGAAAATGGCGCGCGGTCTCGTGAAGCCCGTGATCGACACGGAAGTCGGGCTGGACGACATCGCGGTCGCGCTCGACCGGATGGAAGGGCGACGGGTCTTCGGCAAGATCATCCTCCATATGGATCGCGGGACGCTTCCGACCGGATGAATCCGACGCTCGCCAAGGCCTGGAAAATCCAGAAGAAGACGCGTGACTATGTCGCCGCGAAGCTTCTCTTCGCCATTCTGCGTGTCCTGCGCCTCTTCCCCGCTCAGAAGGGTTTGAGAGCGGCGGACAGGCTGGCCCGGCTGATCGGACCCATCACCTCGCGCCACAAGCTCGCCCTCGACAATCTGGCTCTTGCCTATCCCGAGAAGGATAGGGCCTGGGTGGAGGCGACCGCGCGCGCCAATTGGGGCCAGATGGGGCGGATCGCAGCGGAATACGTCTTCCTTGACGAGATCTTCGATTTCGACCCCGCCCGCCCGCCGGGCGAGGGCTTGATCGAGGTCGAGGGCATCGACCTGTTTCTGGAACTGCGCGACAGCGACAAGCCGATCATCTTTTTCACCGGGCATCTGGGCTGTTTCGAACTCCTGCCGATCTGCGCGGCGACCTTCGGCCTCGAAGTCACGGCCCTCTTCCGGCAGCCCAATAACCGCTATATCGCCCGCGAGGTGCAGACCGCTCGCAAGACACGCGGCGGTCATCTCGTGCCGTCCAAGGCGGGCGCGGCCTGGGCGCTGGCCAGCATTCTGGACCGCCGCAGCAATGTCGGCATGTTGGTGGATCAGAAATTCGCCAAGGGCGCCCCGACGACCTTCTTCGGCCGGCCCTGTCGTACCAACCCGCTGCTGCCCAAGCTGGTGCGTCAGTTCGACTGCGACGTCTATCCCGCGCGCTCCATCCGTCTGCCCAATGGGCGCTACCGGCTCGAACTCCAGCCCCGCCTCGAACTGCCGAGAACCGAAACGGGCGAAATCGACATTCCCGCCAGCTGCCAGACGCTCAACGACGTCGTGGAAGGATGGGTGCGCGAGCACCCGGAACAGTGGATGTGGTTCCACCGACGCTGGCAGCTATAGGGCAGACCCGAGCGCCCAAGTTCCCATACGTCAGCTCCGCATGAGGCGTTAGAGAATATTAAGCGTTCTCTGGCTAGAGCTTATGTCAGAGGGAACTGCGGATGCTTCTGAAACTTGGGCGCAGATATGCTTCGACCGTCGCAGGGGCTATCGGCCTCCTGACGGTGGTTGGCTGCGCGAGTTACTACGCAAGCCAGATCGCTCTTCGACATCTCGTGGAGGGCGAAGTCGGAGCGCGCGGGCAAGCCTTCGCACAGGTTCTTCTTCAGAACGAAACCGAACTCAACGCCTTGCTGACCGGTCTGTCGCGCACCGCCGATGCCGAGGTCAATGCGCGCATTGCCGGCAACGCAGCCAATCTCCTGAATTTCTCGATCTTCAACCGTGATGGCCAGGAGGTCTTCACGCCGCGATCGACGCAGAACGAATGGCTGCTGCGCGAGCGGCCGGGGGGCACGGCGACCGGCGTCACGCTTTCGCAAAGCACTGTCGGCCGGCCCAGCCCATGGATCGCGACGGAAGGACTGGACGGCCCGCAGCCGACGGCCATCGTCCCGCTCGACCGAGGGGGTGAAAGGATCGGCTTCCTCTCCGTCAGCCCCGATATGGCGCAGTCGCGCCAGAACCTTTCGGACATGCTTCGCTGGATGGCCTGGATCGTCGCGAGCGCGGCGGTCGGCGCAGTGGGCGTTCCCGCCGGTCTCATCTGGGCGCGTCGGCATCGCACGCAGCTCGCCAATGAGCGTATTCGGTTTCTGGCCGATTTCGACCCTCTGACGCAGCTTCTCAATCGGCAGCGGATGCAGAAGGACGTCGATCGCATCCTCGCGACCTCGCGCGCCACCCGCGAGCGCATGGCCTTGTGGGCGATCAATCTGGAAGGCCTGTCAGGCATCAACAGCAGCTTGGGCCAGGAGGTCGGCGACGAATTGCTGCGAGTGGTGGCAGACCGGATCGGTCAGGTCATGGCCAAGACCGATCTGTTCGGGCGCATGGGGGCAGGTGATTTCCGCCTCCTTCATCGCAGCATGACGGGGCCCAACGCGACGCTCGACCTCGTGCGCGCGATTCGCCAGCAGATGGAGCAGCCGGTGGAGATCGGTGGACACTCCATCGTTCCACGCGTCTTCATCGGCATCGCACTGGCTCCCGAGCACGGCCGCAGCTTCTTCGAACTCGCGCGTCACAGCGATCTGGCGTTGACCGTCTGCAAGGACACCAAGACGGCCTTCCACACGGTCTTCGAGCCTTGGATGGACACCGAGGCCACGCGCCGCCGCCAGATCGAGCAGGACATGCGCACGGCCTTGAAGACGGGCCGGTTCGAACTGTTCTACCAGCCCATCGTGGCGGCCGGCTCCGGTACCCCAAAGGGCTTCGAAGCGCTGATCCGCCTACCAGACAGCCAAGGCGGGTATATCTCGCCGGCGGAGTTCCTGCCCATCGCCGAGGCGCGCGATCTCATCAAGCCGATCAGCGACTGGGTGATCGACGAAAGCATCCGGCAGGTTGCGCTCTGGCCGGAGCATCTCTACGTCTCCATCAATCTTTCTCCGGCCCAGTTCCGCGACGACGATCTCTTCGAGATCGTGAAGGCGGCGCTTGATCGACATGGGGTCGACGGACATCGGCTTCAGATCGAAGTCGTGGAAACGCTACTTCTGGAGCGCTCCGACGCGGTGCTGGGGCAGTTGCGCCAGTTGAAGCAGCTCGGCGTGTCCATCGCGATGGACGATTTCGGCACGGGCTATTCCTCGCTGGGCTACCTCTGGCGCTTTCCCTTCGACACGGTGAAGATCGATCAATCCTTCATGGTCGCCTTCGACGCGGGCGAAGCGAATGTCCGGCAAATTCTGGAAACCATCGTCGCGCTCGCTCATAATCTGGGAATGCGCGTAACAACCGAAGGCGTCGAGACGCAGGAGCAGGCGCGCCTGCTGGCCGAACTAGACTGCGACACGTTGCAGGGCTTCTACTTCTCGCGCCCCAAACCTGCGCAGGCGATCGATTTCGGGTCTCACTCCCCATCTGCAACGCCAGCGATTCGCGCGGCCTGAGGCTTTCGGGCCGGTACCCCGAACGGAGCCGACCTCTCAAAGATTGCCGTCGTCTCGCGCCGTCGATCAGGGCCTGTCGATAAAGCACATGCGGATCATTGGTCGCCCGCAAAACAATACCAACACTTGGATTATTGACGACTATTCATTCTGGTTAATACAGATTTACGATCGACTTGCATTATTTCTACATCCGGGCTGAACCAGATGGCCTATCGCGCATTCTTCTCTCGAGACAAGGGAGTTGTATCATGCGTATCCTGATTGTCGAAGACGAGCCGCTGATCGCGATGGATCTGGAAGACATTCTGCAAGAGAATGCCAATGCGGATTGCGTCTGGGCGCGGGATGTCGCGAGCGGTCTTCTCCACGTCGCGCAAGGCGTGGACTTCGCGCTGCTGGATTTCGACCTTGGAGGTCAGACCTCCCTCCCCGTCGCGCTGCGGCTTCAGGCGCAGTCCATCCCGTTCTGCTTCGTCTCGGGCAGCCTATCGGATGTGCCGCCTTCCTTGAGACGCATTCCCAGCATTTCCAAGCCGTTTCACCCAGCCGATATCAGACGGATTGTCGCGGCCGCTTGATCGCGCGCTCGCACCTTCCGCTTCGTATCCCGTCCGAACGACCCGACCGTCCGGTATCCGCCCACAGACGCGCGGATGCCGAACGGCTTTTTTTCCAGGATTCGTGAGGATCGGAAGAATGGGACGGCTCGAAGCAGCGAACGTCTTGAGCACACGCGAAAGAGCCGAAGCTTTCGAAGGAAAGCCTCGGCCTGGAAACAGACGTATGGAGCCCCTGAAGGATAAACCGCTTAGCGAGTGACATCCTTCACGGCCGCGCCAGTGGCATCGACCGTGTTGCCAACATCGCGTCCGACACCGCGAACAGTATTGGCACAGGCCGAGAGCGCCAGAACTGCAACAAGGGAGAGGGCGACGGAGGTGACGCGACGGGACATGCTGTGCTCCTTTGGAGGCTTTACGATCCTGCCAGAACGAAGAGCGCCTCGTATGGTTCCCACAATTTCGTCACTTTCGCGACATGGCGCGGTCATGCAGGGAAGATAGTCACATTTTGGGTGGTTGATCGTAACGCACTGCGGCCTCGCTCGGAGAGGATATCCATCGGCGGGGACGTGCCACTCGGGGGCGGTTTTCATCAAACTGAAGTGTGCCGCGCCGCGTTTGCTTTGCCTTCACCATTTCAATGGCTTATGTGGCAGGGCGGAGGAAGGCACCAGCGCATCTTGCTGTGCTGAAGGCCTTGGCGGGAAGGGTATTTTATGAAGTTCAAGGATGCCATCTGGCCCCTGATCGGCATCGGTGCGGTGGTCTTTTCCTGCTGGCTCCTGTTCCGCGAAGTGCGAACGATCTCACTGGATCAGATCTGGGCGAGCTTCGTGGCGATCACGCCGCTGCAATGGGTCGGCTCCGTGGTATCTGCCATCGTCGCTTATATCTTCCTTGCCTATTACGATCGACTGGCGCTGCGCCATCTCGGCCGGTCCGTGCCCTTCCCCTTTGTTGCGGCCACGTCCTTTGCGACCTACGCCCTGTCGCACAATATCGGCGCGTCGGTTTTTTCGGGCGCCGTCGTGCGCTATCGCGCCTATCGCTCGCGCGGCTTGTCGGGCTCGGAAATCGCGCTTCTGATCGCCTTCTGCTCCTTCACCTTCGGCCTCGGCGTGCTGCTCGTCAGCGCGACCTCGCTTCTGATCAAGCCCGATATCATCGAGCGCTATTTCGACATCCATTCCTCGGTCCCGGTGATCGTCGCGGGACTGATCGTGGTGGCGATCGCCTTCTACGTGTTCGGCAGTTTCAAGGGGTTCAAGCCGCTATCCATCGGCAAGTTCCATCTGCACTATCCCCGCCGCGACGTGGTGGTCCGCCAGTTGATCGCCGCTCCGATGGAGATCGCCGCCGCCGCCAGCATCATCTATTTCGCGCTGCCGCCCGAGCATAATCCCGGCTTCATCGTGGTTCTCGCGATCTTCGTCGTGTCCTTCTCGCTGGCGCTCGTGTCCCATGCGCCCGGCGGCCTCGGCGTTCTGGAAGTGACTTTTCTCGCCGGGCTGTCCGACGTTCCCGAGACGGACGTTCTGGCCGCGCTTCTGGTCTTCCGCATCCTCTATCTTCTGATCCCCTTCGCGATCGCGATCGTTCTGGTTCTCCTGTTCGAACAAAGCGCCTTGTGGCGTCGACGCTCGGCGGACACGCCGCCGCCGGTCTGAGACGCCGAAGCAAGTCTCAATCGAGAGGAATGGGGTGGACCCGACCCAACCCGTCGCTTTCGTGAGGGGACCTTAACCCTGCCGAGCGCAGAATGAGGATGAGCCGGTTGCATCGATCGGGGCTCACCGGATCTCTGGCCTGCCACGTCAGCCGTCCCGTCACACATCCATCCTGTCGCCAGGAGTGATGGGCGCGGAACGTGATGAGTGGCGTGCCAACCGATCGTCGCCTTGTCCTGATCGACTGAGCCAGCTTCGAGGAAACGGACGTTCTACAAACTCCGGCGCTCGGTCTTTGCGCGCCGATCGATCGGCGCAAGGCCGAACACTGCCGTCCGTGTCTTGGTTCGCCTGCTCGAGACATGTCCGGCTCGCCCATCGCGCCGTGCCTGCCTCAGCTCCTTGTTTTGCCGCAGGGTTCGGTGCGGGAGCCATTCCGCACTGGCCGGCCCTGCCCAGCGCCTGAGCTCCCGGATATGCCGACGCCGCCTCTCCCCCGCCCGATCGCCGGTCGACCGCATTCCGCGATGGGGTGGCTGTTTCAATGGGGCCAGCTTCCCCTTGTTCTAGGCGTTCTCGCTGCCTGCGCGCTCGGGCTCTGGCTGCCGCTCCACCTGCCGCTCGGGCCCTTCAATTGGGATACGGTGCTGTATCTCGACGGCGGCCAGCGTGTTCTCGACGGACAAATCCCCTCGGTGGATTTCTTCGCGCCAGTCGGGCCGTTGGGCTACTGGCTCTTCGCAGGTGGGCTAGCGCTATTCCCCAGCCCGCAGCCGGTGCTTCTGGCGCAGTGGATGCTGTTTGCGGTCACGCTGCCGCCGCTGCTGCCGACCCTGCTGCGCGTGCGCCCGGCGCTGGGCTGGGCATTGCTCCTGCCCTTCCTCTTCTTCCAGCTCGTGCCGCTGAATGTCGAGCAATATGGGCTTTTCCCGAGCTTCGACGGCTATGGCTTCTACAACCGCCATGTCGCGCAATTCCTGTACGTTCTCGTCACGGTGCTTCTGTTCGAACGGCGCGCGGGGCTCATCGTCTTCGCGGTTGCCTGGTGCTGCACGGCGCTATTTCTTCTGAAGATCACGGGCTTCGTCACGGCGGGGCTGATCTGCCTTCTCGCTTTTGCTGCGGGCCGCATCAGCTTGCGCGCCGCGCTCGTCTCCGCCGCCATATTTGCCGCTGTCCTCGCCGGGCTGGAACTCACGACCGCTCTCGTCAGCCACTACATCGGCGACATCATCTCGCTCGTGAAACTGAACGAGGGCGGTCTGGCGTCGCGGCTCCTTCAGGCGGCGTCCCTGCATTTCGGCACGTTCGGTTCCGGCTGCGCGCTGCTTCTGGGCCTTGCGATCATCGAGCACCCGGCCGCGCGCACGAGCCTGTCGAACCTTCTGCGGCGGCGCGACCAAGCCTCGCTATCCGCCTTTTTCGATCAGCCGATCGTCTGGCTCGGCGTACTTCTCGCCTGCGGCATTTTCTTCGAATCGCAAAACACGGGCGATCAGGCCTTCATCTTCCTCTGGCCGCTGCTCCTGCGCATTTTCGAAACGCCGGCCGCGCGCCGACTGCCGATCCTGATTCTCATCGGGGCCGTGGCTCTGCCGCCCTTCGTCGGCATCGCGCATCGCCTGTCCCGCGCGCTGGTCGGGCAGATGCAATATGTCGATCTGGACCGGCCGCAGCTCAAGATCCTCGGCCAAGTCGACCAACGGCCCGAATTGCTGGACCGCGCCCGCGAGGGACTCGACATCCTGCGCGGGAACAAGAGCCTTTATGAGGCCTATGCTGGCGTCGGCCTCCTGCCCTTCTACTCGCTCTATGCCGATATCGACTTCCAGATGACTTGGCTGCTGGCGACCGACGATGCGGTCAGCGCCATCAAGGCCTTCGAAGCGCGCGAAGGCGTCCGGTTCGAGACGATCATGGCGCTCAACTTCGTCAATCCCTATCCCTATCTTCTGGATCGCCACGCGACGCGGCGCATTCCCATCGGCGCCGACCCGACGCGCGCCGTCCCGAACCCCGACGCGGACACGATCGAGGCCGTCCGGAACACCGATCTGATTCTTTATCCAACCTGTCCGGTGACGCTCGCCAATATGCGGCTGCGGGAAATCTATCAGGCCGGCCTCGCGAACCATCGCGAAGTGAAGCTGTCGGCTTGCTGGATCGGCTATGTCAGGACCCCGCACCAGCTTCGCCCCTGACGAGCCATCGAAACACCGCCGACAAAAAAGGCCGGGTCTGCGAGGACCCGGCCTTTTTGGATTGGATCGGAGAAGCGCGATCAGCCGATCTGCGTCTTCACGAAATCCTTGACGATCGACACAATGCCCCGGCCGAGAAGCCCGTCCAGCGCGTCGCAGAACTGATCGACATTCTCGTGCGTGCAGATCAGCGGCGGCTCGAGCCGGATGACGTTGCGATTATACTCCGTGAAGGCGACGAGGCAGTCGTAATCCTTCAGAAGGAGCGCGCCGACGAAGCCCGACAGCGAGCCTTTCAGCTTGTCGTCTAGCAGGGCTACCATGGGCCGCAGCGCGAAGGGCAAGGTCTGCGAGAAGTCGTGGAACTCCAGCCCGACCATCAGTCCACGCCCGCGCACATCCTTGATGATGCTCGGATACTTGGCTTGAAGCGCGGTGAGCCGGTCCTTCAGATAGGTGCCGACGGCCGCCGCATTGCCGATCAAGTCCTCGTCATAGAGCGTGTTCAGCGCTTCGATCGAGGTCGCGCAGCCCTCGCCGATGCCGCCGAAGGTCGCATGGGCATGGATCATCGCCGTCTTCGGCGTGCCATAGGCCTTCATGTAGACGTCACGGCGCGCGACCATGGCCGCCATGGCCGCCTTGCCGCCGCCGAAGCTCTTGGCGAGCGCGGTCACGTCCGGGATGACGCCGTGATGCTCGAAGGCATAGAAGCGGCCGGTGCGCCCATAGCCGCACTGAACCTCGTCGGCCACCCAGATGACCTTGTGCTGGTCGCACAGGGCGCGCACGCCCTGCCAGTATTCGGTCGGCGCCTCGATGATGCCGCCGCCGCCCTGCACGGTTTCCAGAACCACCACGCCGACATCGGGGTCGGAGCGCACCACGGCCGTCAGCGCCTTCAGGTCGCCGAAGGGAACGCGGTAGGTGTTCTCGACCAGCTTGAAATCGCCGCGATAGAGCGGCGAATCGGTGAGCGAAAGGACGCCCTTGGTCTTTCCGTGGAACGAGTTCTCGGCATAGACGATCTTGCAGTTGGTGCGGCCCGAGGCGCGCTCGGCCACCTTGATGGCCGCTTCCATGGCTTCCGAGCCGGACGAGCCCAGGAACACCATATCGAGATCGCCGGGCGAGCAGCTGGCCACGTTCTTCGCCAGCGCCGCCGCATATTGCGACAGGAAGGCGATGGCGATCTCGTGGCGCTTCTCGTCCTGGAACCGCTGGCGCGCGGCTAGGATGCGCGGATGATTATGCCCAAAGGCGAGCGAGCCGAAACCGCCGAAGAAGTCGAGGATCTTCCGGCCGTTCTGGTCGATATAATACATGCCCTCGGCACGCTCGACCTTCACCTTATGAAAGCCGAGCAGCTTCATGAAATGAAACTGGCCGGGGTTGATATGCTCCTTGAACAGATCGGCCATGATGGCGACATCCATCGCCTTGGCCTGTTCGAGGGAGAGCATGGCAGGCTTGGGCGGCCCGCGGCGAATGGCGGGCTCCTCGGCCGCATCGAGACGGGGCGTCGGCATAGTCGGGCGATCCAGCATCGAAAAGGTCCTTACTCAGCCGGATGGGGGAAGGCGGAGCCGGGGGCCGAGCGGCCGTCCTTCTTCGCGCGATATTCGGAATAGGCGGCGATCAGCATGTCTTCGTCGCGATATTGCGGCACCCAGCCGAGATCGCGCTTGCCCTTGGACACGTCGAGAACGCATTCCTCGTCGGCGATCAGGTATTGCTCGGGGTCCATGATCGGCATGTTCAGCCAGTCAAGGAAATCGAGCGTGCGCTTCACCGCAAAGCCCGGCGTCGGAACGAGGATCGACTTCGATCCAGCATGGCGCACGAGATCGCCCAAGAGCTTGCGCACCGGCGGGGGGTTGAGCGAGCCGAGATTGTAGGCCTCGTTCGGCACGCCGGCCTTCCAGGCCAGGCGCGCGGCCTCGGCGCAGTCGAACACCGAGATGAACTGATAGGGATTGCGCCCCGAGCCGATCATCGGCACCGGCAGATGGGCGTCGATTAGCTTGAAGAGCTTTTCCAGAATGCCGAGACGCCCTGGGCCGATGATGAGGCGCGGGCGGAAAAGCGAGATGCGCATTCCGCGCTCGCGCCATTCGGCCGCCAGATGTTCGGTGTCGAGCTTGGACTGACCGTATTCGCCGAGCGGAGCGACCGGGTGATCCTCGGTCATCGGCGTGGTCACCGTGTGGCCGTAGATCATGTCCGTGGTGAAATGGACGAGCCGGGAGGCGCCTGCCTTGTCCATCGCCTCGATGATATGTTTCGTGCCGTCATAGTTGACGGGGTAGAAGAAGTCGTGCCGCTTGGCGCGCACCTGGATCGGCGAGAGCATCTTGGCCGACAGATTGTAGACCATGTCGCCCGGCGCGATGGGCGCCTGCATCACGGCCTGACGGTCGGTCACGTCGAGAGACATATGCCGGGCCTGCGCGTAATGCGGCAGATCGCTCTTGGCGATGTCGAGAACGACCACCTCGGCGCCCTCGTCCACCAGCTTCTGCGCCAGATGACGGCCGACGAACCCGTCTCCACCAAAGATGACGTGTTTCATTTGCGGGCTCCTTCGATCGAATGGATCTTCACTTCGGCGGTCAGCGGGGCGACATCCTCGCTCCCACGCGTGCCGGCCTTGGCGATGAAGACGGTGCCGAGGCAGATCAGCGCGATGCCGCCGACACGGGCAAAACTCATCTCCTCACCGAACAGCGCCCAGGCCGCAAAGGCCACGACGACATAGGCGAGCGAGAGGAAGGGATAGGCGTAGGAGAGTTCGACCTTCGACAGGACGAAGAGATGCGAGGCCATCGACACGACAAAGGTCAGAAGGCCGATGAAGACGAACGGGCTGAATACGATCTGGAGGATCTTCAGGATCGGGTTGACGCCCGCAAAGCTCAGAGGCCCCAGCTGCATCATTCCGTATTTCAGACAGATCTGCGCCGCGGCATTGGTGAAAACCGTAAAGAGAATGAAGGGGATGTAGCGGCTCATGGGACTTCCATCCGTTCGGGTCGCCGCAACATGACGCAGCGTTACCCTTATGATCGTTAACCGAGGCGAGTTTTTTACCGGCAGCCTCAACAAACCCTTTCCGAGCTGGACGTGGGTTGAGCGAGTTGCGGCAGCGCAAGGGCCGTTCGCCGCCAGAAGTCGGAAACAACAGCGGGATCGCGCAGCGCCTCCAGTTCGCGCCAGCGCGGAAAGGATGCCTCGAACGTCTGGGCCGACATGCGCGCGTCCTTATAGGGATTGACCCGCCCGCCCGCGCGGCGGACGATCGCATCCAGCGCCTCCAGAAGGCGCTCCGTGCGCTCGCCCAGATGCGGGAAATCGAGCGTCAGCGTGTAGCCCTCGCGCGGGAAGGACAGGAGCCCCGGACTGGTGGACGCTCCGAAGCGCTTCAGCACGGTCAGGAACGAGCCCTGTCCATGCGCGAGTGCGGTTTCCATCAGTTCACGGACATACTCATGCGCGCCTTGCAAAGGCACAACGCTCTGGTGCTGGTGCAGACCCCGCGGGCCATAGAGCCGGTTCCACTGACCGACCCGGTCCAGCGGGTAGAAGAAGGCGTCGAAGGGCACGGTGCGCTGGCTGACGCCGGCCCTGGCCTTGCGAAAATAGGCTTCGTTGAAAGCGCGCAGGCCGAGGCCCCGCAAGGGGCTGATCGGAGGTGTGAAGGGCACATTGGCGATCGGGGCGCGGGCAATGCCCGTGCGGTCCCCCGCTGGCGCATGATCGCCGCAGATGAGATGCCCTCGCCCGAAGGATCGACCGGCCGCCAGCGAGTCGATCCAGGCCACGGCATATTCATGGCTCGTGTCGGCCTCTTCCGCCGCCTCGAAATAATCCGCCAGCCGGTCGAAGCGATGCGTCGTCTCGGCGATCGACAGGGAGCCGACGCGCATCAGGCGAAGGCGCAGCCGCGTGACGAAGCCGGTCAGGCCGAGGCCGCCAATGGTCGCGCGGAAGAGATTTCCGTTCTCAGTTTCGGAGCAGTGAAGCACTGCGCCGTCGGAGCGAACGAGGTCGAAACTCTCGATCCAGGATCCGAACGTGCCGCGCCGATGGTGGTTCTTGCCATGAACATCGTTGGCGAGCGCTCCGCCCAGCGTCACGAACTGAGTGCCTGGCGTCACCGGCAGAAACCAGCCGGAGGGCGCGACCGCGCGCGTGACATCGCACAGGAGAACGCCCGCATCGGCGTCGAGCAACCCGGTCGAGACATCGAAACGGTGAATGCACGGGTGCGCCGCCGGCGTTACCAGCCAGCCCGAATCGTTGAGGCAGGTGTCGCCATAGGAGCGGCCATTGCCATAGGGCAGCACGGTCTCCCCGGCTCTACCAGCGCCAAGCCGGCCCGCGAAGGGCATCCGCTCGCGCCCGCCGGCCGGGGCCGCAATCGTGCGCCCCCAAGTGTCGCCGGTCTCAGCCATAGGCAGCGGCCAGGAAGAGCAGCGCGCCGCAGCCGACCATGATCTGCGAGCGCCAATCGCGCAGGATGAAGACCACCGGATCGTCATGCATCTCGTTGCGCTTGGCCAGAACCCAGATGCGCACGATGATGTAGAGAACCAGCGGGCAGAGCGGCCAGATGAGATAGGGGTGGGTCTGCAACTGCCGGATGGCGGCGCTGTCGATATAGAGCGCGAGAACCACCACCGAGGCGAAGCCCGACGCCATGCCGGCCTGCGCCAGCGTGTCGAGATCGGCCGAGACATAGCCGCGCCCCGTCGTCTGGCGCGAGGCGCCCTCGCCGAACTCGGCGAGTTCCACATAGCGCTTCACCAGCGCCAGCGAGAAGAAGAAGAAAAGCGAAAAGGCCAGGAGCCAGAAGGAGCCGACCGTATCGGCCGCCGCCGCGCCCGCCAGAATGCGCAGGGTATAAAGGCCCGCCAGCGTCAGGACGTCGATCAGCAGCATTCGCTTCAGAGCGAAGGAATAGGCCGTGGTCAGAACAAGATAGATGGCCAGGATCGCGGTGAACTCGATGGGCAGCGCGAGGCTGAGACCGAAGGCCGCCGCAAACAGCGCCAGCCCGGCCGCGACGCCAGTCGGGATCGGTACGAGGCCACTTGCGAAGGGACGCCGCCATTTGGTGCGATGGCGACGATCGGCCGTGAGGTCCAGAAGGTCGTTGAAGATATAGACCGACGAGGCGGCCATGGAGAAGCAGACGAAGGCGAGGACGCCCTGCATCACCATCAACAGGTTGAGGAATTCGTGGTTGAGGCCGATCGGCACGAAGATCAGGACGTTCTTCATCCACTGATGCGGGCGCATGGCTTTCAGAAGCCCGCGCGCGACATGGCCCTCGTCCTGGATCAGGCGGCAGTCGCGCTCGGCCTCGCGGTGCCAGCGCGCGGCGGCGCGGTCCGGCTGCACGACCGTCACCGTCTCGGCCGCATCGAACAGGCAGAGATCGTCGCGCGAATTGCCGACATAATCGAAGGCCCCGCCCTGCCGGTCGGCGCGGATGCGGTCGAGCTTGCGCTCGGCCGAGAGGTTCTCCTCGCGGCTGCTGGCGATCACCTCGTCGAAGAGGCCGAGATGATCGGCAACGCCCTGCGCCAGCCGCTCGTTCGAGGCGGTCGCCAGAACGATATGCCGGCCAGCCTCGCGCTCGGCCTGAAGGGTCGCGACGACCTCTTGCCGATAGGGCCAGATCGCGGGATCGACCTCGACGCGCTTCGCCAGCTCGTCTTTCAGGATCGCCTTGCCGGCGAGCGCCCAGCCGAAGACCTTCCACGCTTGCAGAGGATGCTGGCGCGCGAACAGGAACAGGCTTTCCCACAGCAGGTCGCTCTGGACCAGCGTCCCATCCAGATCGACATACAAAGGCCGATCGGCTCTCGCCAGAAGCGTATCCATCGCAGACAGCCATCACCCAAGGTGGAAATCGAGCTCTATCGTTCCACCCGCAGGGGTTTCAGTTACGTAAACGTACGGCTTACTTTCGCGTGGGCGAGACTTTCCGCCAAGGAAGACCTACGCAAAAAGCGAGAATACACGGATTACGCCGGGCAAGACCGGGGCTGTGTGGAGAGAGAGCCGTCTGCCAGACATGTTTGGCTCCGGCCCGCCTGCGGCCACCGCTCGTTACGGCCTCAGGCCAGCCCCCAGGCGGCGCGGGCCATCAGGCACTCCTCGTCGCCCGGCTGGCAGGTGTGGCAGACATGCGGGCGCAAGAGATAGATCCCGCAGGCCGTCCCCTCCCCCACTTTTCCCGTCAACGCACAACAGCGGTCATTCTCGCAGCGCATTCCCGATAGGTCGGCGGCCACGAGCTCAGGCGGAATGCGGTCGAGTTCCTCGTCGGTCTCAGTGGAAAAGCGCGGCCATTCGGCGGAATAGCTGCAACAGGCGCCGCAGCTCTGACAATCGAAACGCGCAGGATCGATCGAACTCATGTTTCCTCGCGATCCTCTTAGACGGCCTGCCATGCAGCTTGGCATAGCCGTGCCGAAGGATGACAGCCGACTCACCGCCAGCCATGTGTCTAGGGCTGAGAGCAGCCGAGGCCGATACGGATGGGCCTACCCTGAAAAACGAAAGGCGCCCTATCAGGCGCCTTGCAACGAAAGGCGCCCTATCAGGCGCCTTGCTCGGTGTCGTTAAATGGTGGGTGATGTAGGGATCGAACCTACGACCCGCTGATTAAGAGTCAGCTGCTCTACCAACTGAGCTAATCACCCGGACCAACTCGCTCTTCGCGTCATCGCGAGGCTTCGAAGAAACCTCACGCCAAGCTCGAACGAGACAAAACGTCGTCATTCCTACAGATCGCCTTATCCGACCCCGCAAGACACCATGGCATCCTGTCGTCCAAATAAGTGGTGGGTGATGTAGGGATCGAACCTACGACCCGCTGATTAAGAGTCAGCTGCTCTACCAACTGAGCTAATCACCCGAAGCAGATTGTGATCCGCTCTTCAGTGCCGGTCGGCGTCTGTGAGGCGGTGTATAGGCACGAGAGCCCAACCTGTCCAGCGCTTTTTTGCCGAAGACCCGCTTTTCTTCGAGGTCTCTCCCCTCTCCTATCGCGCACTCCAGGGCAGGCGCGAGACGATGGAATAGGGCAGCGGGCGGGCCTGAATGCGCAAGCTGGTTTCCTGCGACACACTGGCTTGCGCAGCGGCGCGGGCGGCCGAGGTCACGGCGATTTCGTCTTCGACATCCTGTTGCGCGTCGAGGAAGTGGATGCCAGCAAACAGCTCGCGGCGATACACCAGCTTAGCCGGACGAAGGTCCTCCTCCCCGATTCGGAACTCGAACTGACGGGGCAGCGGCACGGCCGTATCGATGGTCAGCAGCGCGCCCGTCGCCGATATGTTGCGAACGATGCAGTCGACCGTCGAGTAGCGATTGTTGAAGAGGATTTGCGCACGCTTGAAGATGCGCGTGCGAGGCGCGACTCGGCGCTCGCTTCCGTCCGAGTTCAGCTCTGCCACCGCCATGGTCGTGCCTCATGACCCAATCGTTGACATGTTCTAACAGCTGAATCGTTTTCGGACTCTGAATCCAGTAGTTCGACTTGCCGTGCTTAACGCAACGGAAAAGCCCGCCGGCGCGCTGAGGCATCCGGCGGGCTCATCATGACGAACCGCACCCCGACGAAACGGGGTGCGACCTAGGAGAAGACGAGGCTTAGTTGCGGGCCTTGTCGACCAGCTGGTTCTTGGCGATCCAGGGCATCATACCGCGCAGCTTGGCGCCGACTTCCTCGATCTGGTGCGAGTCGTTGACGCGGCGGATGCCCTTGAAGCGGGCGGCGCCGGAACGATACTCCTGCATCCAGTCGGAGGTGAACTTGCCGGTCTGGATGTCCTTGAGGACACGCTTCATCTCGGCCTTGGTCTCGTCCGTGATGATGCGCGGGCCGGTGACGTACTCGCCCCACTCCGCCGTGTTCGAGATCGAGTAGTTCATGTTGGCGATGCCGCCCTCGTAGATGAGGTCGACGATGAGCTTCACTTCGTGGAGGCACTCGAAATAGGCCATCTCGGGGGCGTAGCCGCCCTCGACCAGCGTCTCGAAGCCGGCGCGGATCAGCTCGACCAGACCGCCGCAGAGAACGACCTGCTCGCCGAACAGGTCGGTTTCGCACTCTTCCTTGAAATTGGTCTCGATGATGCCCGAACGGCCGCCACCGACGCCGCAAGCATAGGAGAGCGCGAGGTCGAGCGCATTGCCCGAAGCGTCCTGATGGACGGCCACGAGGCAGGGCACGCCGCCGCCCTTCTGGTACTCGCCGCGCACCGTGTGGCCCGGGCCCTTGGGCGCGATCATGACGACGTCGACGCTCTTCTTGGGCTCGATCAGACCGAAATGAACGTTGAGGCCGTGAGCGAAGGCAATCGCCGCGCCGTCGCGGATATTGCCCTCGATGTCGGCCTTGTAGATGTCGGCCTGGAGTTCGTCCGGGGTCGCCATCATCAGGAGGTCGGCCCACTTGGCGGCCTCGGCCACCGTCATGACCTTGAAGCCGTCGGCCTCGGCCTTGTTGATCGTGGGCGAGCCGGCCTTGAGCGCGATCGCGACGTTCGTGGCGCCCGAGTCCTTCAGGTTCAGCGCGTGGGCGCGGCCCTGGCTGCCGTAGCCGACGATCGCGACGTTCTTGGACTTGATCAGGTTCAGATCGGCATCGCGATCATAATACACGCGCATGGACGTTTCCTCTCTCGTTGTTGGATGCGGCCGGGGCCGTTGCCGGAGCCGTTGAATGTGCTCCGTGCAGGGACAGAAACTGCTGCGTCGCGCGCCGGGCGTCCCGGTCGATCTCCGCATCAGTGATGGGGGTGCGATCGCCCAAGAGAAGGCGAATCTGAAGATCGCGCACGACGAGGCCGAAGAACGTGCCGAAGGCTTCGTCCGCCGTCTCGAACTGAAGGAGGCCCGCTTCGCTGGCGAGTTCCAGGAAGGGGCGCAGCCGCGCGCGCAGCGCAACCGGGCCGTTCTCCAGAACGATCAGCCCGAGATCGTGCTTGTCGGTTCCCGCCTGCCCCACCGCCACGCGATTGAGCGCGATCGAGGTGCGGCTGGCGATGACCCGCAGCCAGTCCGAGGCGAACTGCTCCAGCCCCTGCACCAGCGATTCGGGGCAAAGGGTCTCGCGCCGGGCGGGCAGCGCCCTCACCTTCGCGGCCTGCCATTGCACCGTCGCGGTCAGGAGACCGTCGCGGCCGCCGAACCATTTGTAGAGCGTTTCCTTGGAGCAGCTGGCGCGCCGCGCGACGGCCGTCATGGTCAGCTTGTCGCCATCCTCCACCAGAAGCGACAGGGCCGCGTCGAGAACCGCCTTCTGGCGCTCGCTCAGGGCCTCGTCCATGGGCAGGATCGCACTCATCGCCACTCGCTCTGGCCGGCCGCAGAACACGTACCGTACGTTACGGTTCGCACTACACAAGCCCGCCCGCGGAGGCAAGAGGGGCAGAGCCCCTCCCGCACTATTTCACGATGGTCAGCCGCTCCGCGGCGCGGGTGATGGCGGTGTAGAGCCAGCGCTCGCGCGAATCCTTGAAGGCCCAGCTCTCGTCGAAGAGCATGACATCGTCCCATTGCGAGCCCTGCGCCTTATGGACGGTCAGGGCATAGCCATAGTCGAAATCGTCGTAGCGCCGCTTCAAGGCCCAAGCGACCTCGGCGGTGGGATCTTCGAAGACCTGCTTCAACAGCTTGATCTTGGCCATGCCCTTGTCGATGTCGTCATCGTCGGGCTTCACGAGAAGATTGGTGCCGGGCTTGGTGGTCTCGGGTGAGGCCGTCATCACCTGCCAGAGCGAGCCGTTGAGAAGGCCCTTGGCCGGGTCGTTCCTGAGACAGACCAGCTTGTCGCCCGATTGCGGCAGCGCGCCGGTGAAGCCTTTCAACTCGCGCAGGCGGTTGTTGTAGAGCCGCCGCGTCCTGTTGGTGCCGACCAGAACCTGATCGGCGCTAAGCACCTCGTCCCGGTCCACCTCGCGCTTGGTGATGACGCGAGCCGCGCCATAGTCGCCCCATTTCAGTTCGCGGCCCTCGCGCGCGTCGAGCGCCAGTTCCAGAATCGGGTTGTCGCGCGCCTGGCGGTGAATCTCGGTGAGCAGGAAGTCCGGCTCGGCCTCGGTGAAGAAGCCACCGCCCGACACGGGCGGCAACTGGCCGGGATCGCCCAGCACCAGAATCGGCGTGCCGAAGGACAGGAGATCGCGCCCCAGCGCCTCGTCCACCATGGAGCACTCGTCCACCACCACGAGCTTGGCCTTGGCGACGGGGCTCTGGCGGTTCAGCGAGAAGGTCGGGGACACGCGGGCGGTGCCCGTCGATTCGTCTTCCAGCGCTTCCTCGCCGCGCGGGCGATAGATCAGCGAATGGAGCGTCTTGGCCGATTTCGCGCCCTTGGAGCGCAGCACCTGCGCCGCCTTGCCGGTGAAGGCGGCGAACTGCACGCCGCCCTCCACGCCTTCGGCGAAGTGACGCGCGAGCGTCGTCTTGCCCGTGCCGGCATAGCCGAACAGGCGGAAGATCGGCTGGTCGCCACGCTTGAGCCAGTCGGCCACCCGCGTCAGCGCCTCGTCCTGCTGCGGAGAAAACTTCATGGGCGGAGGGGTCGCAGAATTCGCGCCTTTTGCCAAGCGGTCTCGTTATGTTCCTTCGAAGATCGAAACGGATTGTAAAACCGTCACGCAAGCGAACTATGAGCACGAGCGCCGCCGGCGGGGTGGCAGACCCCAATGATGGGGTTCATACCCGCCGGCCTTTCACAGCGTGCGACCCGAAGGATCATCCCATGTCCGGCATCATTTCCGCCGTCGGCTTCTGCAATCACACCGGACCGGGCGACCTGTCCACGCTCGACGCCTCCCTGCGCGCCGTTGCCGACACGGGCGCGGACGCTTGCGAGATCGGCATCTATGGCGAGGAGATCATCGCGGGCGGGCGCAGCATCGAGGAGCGGCTCCAGCGCGTCTCCGCCATCGCCAGCCAGTATTCGTTCCGCAAACTCTCGCTGCACGGGCAGATCGTGTCCAATTTCATGGACCGCGAGAACCTGCATCTGCAGAAGCGCGTCGTGCGCACCATGCTCGAACTCTGCGACCGGCTGGGCGCGGGCGTGCTGGTGCACCATTGCGGCGCGGCCCAGCTGAGCGAGGGCGAAAGCGCCGGGGATCTCGATCAGATGGAGCGCGAGGCGCTGCACGAGATGGCCGAGGTCGCGAAGGGCTACGGCACGCGCATCGTTCTGGAAAACATCTTCACCACCCTGCCCGGCCAGTATCGCCAGACGCCGAGCGAAGTGGCGGCCACCGTGCGCGCTGTCGGACACAGCCATCTCGCCGCGCTGATCGATTTCAGCCACGCCTATATCGAATCGAGCTTCAAGGGCCTCGACTTCCGCCAGGAGCTTCGCGCCATGGCCGAGGTGGCGGGCCATCTTCATGTGCATGACAGTTTCGGCCTGCCCTACACGATGAAGACCTTCTACCACCGCGCCGAAGCGACGGCGCTCGGCATCGGCGATCTTCACCTGCCGCTCGGCTGGGGCGACATCGCCTGGGAGGACATCTTCTCCGAACTGACCTTCCTGCCCGACACGACCCTCATCATGGAGATCGGTGCCGAGCGCTTCGCCGCCGAGCAGCCCGCCTGCCTAGAGCGCGCCCGCAAGCTGGCCGATCTCGTCAACACCCGCGCGCAGGCCGCCTGACCAAGCGATGTTTCGGCCGAGCCCTCGGTGGGCTCGGCCGGGATCAGCGCAGCATGGGCCAGATCGAGGCGACGAGCGCGAGGCCCATGACGATGTTGAAGATGCGCAGACGCTTGGGCTCCGACAGGAAACCGCGCAGGGCCACGCCGAAGCCGGCCCAGACCGAAACGCTCGGCAGGTTCACCAGCGCGAAGGCCGTGCCGACGAGAACCACCGACAGAACGGGCGTTTCGACCTGCGTATAGGCCCCCATGGCGACCAGAGCCATGGCCCAGGCCTTCGGATTGACCCATTGAAACGCCGCCGCCTGCCCGAAGGTCAAAGGCTGGCCGCTCGCGCGCGCCTCGCCCATCGCGCCCGAGGTCGCGATCTTCCAGGCCAGCCAGAGCATGTAGGCGAGGCTCACGGCCTTCAGCGCCGTCTGGAGCGCGGGGACGGCGTGAAGCAGCGCGCCAAGGCCAAAGCCCACCGACAGAAGCAGCACGAAAAAGCCGATGGCGATGCCCAGCATATGCGGGATCGTGCGACGAAAGCCGAAATTCACGCCCGATGCCATCAGCATCATATTGTTCGGCCCCGGCGTGACCGAGGAAACGAAGGCGTAGACGAGAAGTCCGAGAAACAGATCGAACGGCATGGGAAGTTCCGGGCGCGCGCCATCGCGCCGCCCGGATGGGGCGGCGTCAGACGCCGAAAAGGGATCGGTCGAAAATCATCAGCTCTCGTGGGCCGCATCGCGGCCGCGCGCCATGGCGGCGACGCCCGTGCGGCAGACCTCGACGAGGCCGAGCGGCGCCATGATCTGAATGAACTTCTCGATCTTCGAGCCCTTGCCGGTGATCTCGAAGACGAAATGATCGGTCGTGGAGTCCACGACCTTGGCGCGGAACACGTCGGAGAGGCGCAGCGCCTCCACACGGTCGTCGCCCTTGCCGGCCACCTTCACCAGCGCCAGCTCGCGCTCAATCGGGCCGTCGTCGCCCAGGCCCATGGCGGTCTTGGTGAGGTCCACCACGCGGTGAACCGGAACGATGCGGTCGAGCTGGCTCTTGAGCTGCTCGATGACGGGCGGCGCGCCGCGCGTGACCACGGTGATGCGCGACAGGTGCTTGTTGTGGTCGGTCTCGGAGACGGTCAGGCTTTCGATATTGTAGCCGCGCCCCGAAAACAGGCCGATGACGCGCGCGAGCACGCCCGGCTCGTTGTCGACCACGATCGACAGGGTGCGCGATTCGACCGAGGGCTTCTCGTCGGTAATGAAGTAAGCGGAGGCCGGCGGCTGGACGGGTAGGTTCATGACATCAGTCTTTCGATGAGGAAGCGGAGGGCCTGAGCGGGGTTATGCCCCGCCCGGCCGGGTCAGACCAGCGCCTTGCCCTTGGCGTCGATCGCGTTCGCCACCGCCTCGTCGCTTGCCTCGTCGGGAAGCAGGATTTCGTTATGCGCCTTACCGCTCGGGATCATCGGAAAGCAGTTTTCCAGATTGGCGACGCAGCAGTCAAAGATGACAGGCCGATCGACCGCGATCATCTCGTCGATCGCCGCATCCAGATCGCCCGCCTTCTCCGTGCGGATGCCGACGCCGCCATAGGCTTCGGCCAGCTTCACGAAGTCCGGCATCGCTTCCGAATAGGAGTTGGACAGGCGGTTGCCATGCAGCAGCTGCTGCCACTGGCGGACCATGCCCATATACTGGTTGTTCAGGATGAAGACCTTGACCGGCGCGCCGTGCTGAACGGCGGTCGAGAGCTCCTGCGTCATCATCTGGATCGAGGCGTCGCCCGCGATGTCGATGACCAGCGCGTCCGGATGCGCGATCTGGACGCCGACCGCCGCCGGCAGGCCGTAGCCCATCGTGCCGAGGCCCCCGGAGGTCATCCAGCGGTTCGGCTCTTCGAAGCCGTAGAACTGCGCAGCCCACATCTGATGCTGGCCGACCTCCGTGGTGATGAAGGTCTTGCGGTCCTTGGTCTTCTCATAGAGCCGCTTGATCGCGTGCTGCGGCAGGATGATGTCGCCTTCCTGGCGATAGGCCAAGCAGTTGCGCGCCTTCCAGCGAGCGATCTTCGCGTTCCAGTCGGCGAGTGCAGCCTCGTCGGCCTTCGCCCCGGTGTCGCGCCAGATCGAGACCATCGCCTCCAGAACGTTGGCGACATCGCCGATGATCGGCAGATCGACGCGGACGTTCTTGTTGATGGAGGACGGGTCGATATCGATATGGATCTTCTTGGAGCCCGGCGAGAAGGCGTCCAGCCGGCCGGTGATGCGGTCGTCGAAACGCGCGCCGACGCAGATCATGACGTCGCACTCGTGCATCGCCAGATTGGCCTCGTAGGTGCCGTGCATCCCCAGCATGCCCAGCCATTTCTCGCCCGACGCCGGATAGGCCCCGAGGCCCATCAGCGTGGAGGTGATCGGGAAGCCGGTCAGGCCGACGATCTCGCGCAGGAGTTGCGAGGCGCGCGGGCCGGAATTGATGACGCCGCCGCCTGTGTAGAAGACCGGGCGCTTGGCCGAGCGCATCAGCTCGACCGCCGCCTGGATGCGGCCGCGCTCGGCCTCGCGCTTGGGCTGATAGCGCTGCAAGGCGCGCGAGAGGTTCGGCGGCGTATAGGTGCCGGTCGCGAACTGGACGTCCTTCGGGATATCGACGACAACCGGGCCGGGCCGGCCGGAGGTCGCAACATGGAAGGCCTCGTGCAGGATCTCAGCCAGATCCTCGACATTCTTCACCAGCCAATTGTGCTTGGTGCAGGGGCGCGTGATGCCGACCGTGTCACACTCCTGAAAGGCGTCGGAGCCGATCAGCGTGGTCGGGACCTGCCCCGTGATGCAGACCAGCGGGATGGAATCCATCAGCGCGTCCTGCAGCGGCGTGACGGCATTGGTCGCGCCCGGGCCGGAGGTGACGAGCATGACGCCCGGCTTGCCGGTGGAGCGGGCATAGCCTTCGGCCGCATGGCCCGCGCCCTGCTCGTGCCGAACCAGGATATGCTTGACCGCGCTCTGCTGAAACAGGACGTCGTAGATCGGAAGAACCGCGCCGCCGGGATAGCCGAACAGATGCTCGACGCCATGATCCTTCATGGCTTGAACCACCATCTGGGCGCCCGTCATCTTGCGGGTGCCCGTCTCCATCATCAAGTCGTTCATGGTGCGGCCTTCGTCTTCTTCGTGCCGGTCGGCGCTAATGCGGGGGAATCTCAGGCAATAAAAAAGGCCCTCCGAGGGGCCTTGGGTTGCGCACACGTGGCATCAGCCGGACGGTTTCTAAACCGTCTCGCGTGTGCGCCTACTTACGAGGAGAATGATCTTCTTCGACATGGTGCGGGACGTTATCCCTCGATCCCCCTCCCGTCAAGCGCCCGAGCGCGCCTTTCGGATAACCTCGCTCGGGTCGAGATCGGGCGAGCGGATGCGCCCGTAGAGCGAGAGCAGCAGCGCGTAGGCCCCGAAGGCGACAAGCCCGAGGCCCGTGGCCGACAGGAGCACCCAGCCATAGGGCCAGGAACCGATCTCACTCAGCGCATCTTCCAGCCCAGGCGTATGATCCGGTGTCCAGCGCGAGGCCCCCGTGAAGAACAGGACGGCGATCGCCGCGAACACCATCCCCCGCGCCGCAAGGCCGAAACGGCAGATCGCGATCATCCACCGCGCATGAGCCGGAGGCAGCGAGAGAAAGCGCAGGAAGCTGCCGTCCCAGGCCTTCTTCAGCTGCGAACCCGCCACACCCAGCATGACCAGCCCCGCCGGCAGCGTGAACCAAGGCCCGAGGATCGCGCCCCAGCGGTTGAGAACATCCGATCCGCCCTGCCCACCGCCGACCGATACGCCGAACAGAAGCGAGGCGGCATAGAGCGCCAGAAACACATAGGCGAGGCCCGACACGAAACGGCCGATGCGCACGAAAACGCCCTTGGCCCCTGTGCCGTAGCCATCCGCATCGAACACGGCCTGCACGAAACGCCACAGCGCGAAGCATGGCAAAGCGACCACGAGAAGCACCAGCATCACCCCGCCGAAGGGCGAGCCGACGATCCGCGAGATCGCCTCCTCTTCGCTCAGCGTCGTGCCGCCGGCAAAGGCCGTGCGAAAGGCGAAATAGCCGATGGTGATGAAGACGGCGGCGCGCGCGAGATAGCCGAGCCGCGCGCCCTTTTCGATGGCGTCGCGATGATCGCTGATACCGATGGGCGTGGTCGACATGGCGCGCTCCCCCTGCAAGCCCACCGAAACGATAGGGAATGCTGACGGTTCCAGCCCTTGGCGCGTCGCCCTCAAGCCAGGCCGGGTAGTCTCGCCTCCAGCGCTGCCAGCGCCTCGGCGGGGTCGGCAAAGCGCAGCCAGGTCTCGTCGAACTGGTGGCGGAACCACGTCTCCTGCCGCTTGGCATATTGGCGCGTGCGGGTGACGGAGAGGTCGCGCGCTTCGCTCTGTGTCAACTCGCCCGCGCGCATCCGGGCGAGTTCCCCAACGCCGATGGCGTTGGCCGCCAGACCCGTCGCCGCGCCCGGCCGGGCGGAAAAGGCCTCGGCCTCTTCCGCCGCGCCCTCCGCCAACATGGCGTCGAAGCGCCGGGCGATGCGCTCGCGCAACAGCGCGCGGTCCGGCGTCAGCACGAGTTTCAGCGCCTTCGCTCCCTTCACCAACCCAGCCCCCGCGCCGCGTTGCAGCTGAGCGAGCGGCGCGCCCGTCGTCTCGAACAGTTCCAGCGCGCGCAGGATGCGCTGCGGATCGCTCGGGCGAAGGCGCGCGGCGGCCTCGGGGTCGAGCCCCGTCAACACGCGGTGCAGAGCCGCCGGCCCCTCCTGCGCCATGCGGGCGCGCCAACGCTCGCGGATGGTGGAGGGAATTTCGGGTAGATCGTCGAAGCCCCCGAGCAGCGCCTTGAAATAAAGCCCCGTGCCGCCGCAGAAGACGGGAACCTGCCCGCGCGCGCGAAGCTCCGGCAGAAGCGCTTCCACCTCGCGCAGCCAGACCCCGGCCGAATAGGGCGCATCCGGCGGCACATGGCCGTAGAGCCGGTGCTCGACGCCGCCCATCTCATCAACGGCCGGGCGCGCGCTCAGGATGCGCAAACCGTCATAGACCTGCATGGAATCGGCATTGACGACGGTGCCCCCGACGCGGCGCGCGAGCGCCACCGCCAGCGCCGACTTGCCGCTCGCGGTCGGCCCCGCTATCAGGATCGCCTCCGGCTGTTCCATCGTCAGGCCCTGCTTCCCATGTATGTCGTCACCCTTCTGTCGTCGCGGCAAGACCCCCGCGTTTCGCGCACCCTCGTGAATGCCGCCGCCGACGAGATCGGCGAAGCGGAGATCACTTGGCTGGAGCCTGATATCGCCTGCGATCTCGTGACATCCGAAAAGCCCTCCGCTGCCACGATCGAGCGGCTGAAGCGGCTGGCGCTGGACGAGGCTGTGGACTGCGTGGTGCAGGAGGTCGCCGGGCGGCGCAAGCGGATTCTCCTGGCCGACATGGACTCCACCATGATCCAGCAGGAATGCATCGACGAACTGGCCTCCGCGATCGGTATCAAGGATCAGGTCGCCGCCATCACCGCGCGCGCCATGAACGGCGAGATCGCCTTCGAGCCGGCGCTGCGCGAGCGCGTGGGCCTCCTGCGTGACCTGCCGGTTTCCACAATCGGCGAGGTCATCGAGAGCCACATCACGCTCGCCCCCGGCGGGCGCGAACTCGTCGCCACGATGAACGCCCACGGCGCGCATACCGCGCTGGTCTCGGGCGGCTTCACGGCCTTCACCTCCGTCATCGCTAGCCAGCTGGGCTTTGCCGAGAACCGCGCCAATATCCTGAACATTGCGGATGATCGGCTGGACGGCACGGTGGCCGAGCCGATCCTCGGCGCCGAAGCCAAGCTCGAGGCCCTGCGCGCAATTTCCGCCGGGCTCGGCCTCACCCCGGCCGACGCCATCGCGGTCGGCGACGGGGCCAACGATCTGCCGATGATCCTGGCGGCCGGCACGGGCGTCGCGATTCACGCCAAGCCGACGGTGGCGGCGCAAGCCCCCTTCCGCATCGACCATGGCGATCTGACCGCGCTTCTTTTCATCCAGGGCTACCGCGCGAGCGAATTCCGTTCCTGATGGACGGGCTGCGCACCGAGCGCCTGGTTCTTCGGCGCTGGATCGAAAGCGATCGGCCGGTCTTCCATCGCCTGAATCACGACCCCGCCGTCATGCGCTTCTTTCCGATGCGCATGACCGAGGCGGAAGCGGACGCCACCATGGATCGCTGGAATGCCGATCTGGAAGCGGACGGTATGGGCTTTCTGGCGGCGGTGCGCCTGACGGATCGGCGCGTTGTCGGCGTGATCGGCTTGTCGCCTGTCACCGAACCCGTGTTCGATTTCGCGCCGAGCGTTCAGATAGGCTGGCGTCTCCTGCCCGAGGCCCAAGGTCAGGGTCTCGCCTCGGAAGGCGCGCGCGCCTGTCTCGCCTTCGGCTTCGACAGATTGGCCTTGCCCGACATCGTCTCGCAATGCGTGGTGGAGAACCGCGCGTCCGAAGCGGTGATGCAGCGGATCGGCATGAGCTTCCGCCGCAGTTTTGATCATCCGCGCGTGCCGCGCAGCCACCCGCATCTCGTCCGCCACAGCCTCTACGGGCTGCGGCGAAGCGAGTGGCAGATGATAACGGGCCGCTGATCAGTCGATCGGCACCACGACGAGGCGCAGATCGCCCGCCTTGTCGGCGACGAGCAGCAACGCGTTCTTGCGCCCGTCCGCCTTGGCCTTGGCGAGCTTTTCGCGGGCCTCTTCGCCATTGGCGACCTTCTCCTGGCCGATCTCACGCACGGTCATGCCCGATTCCAGCCCCTTGTCGGCCGAGGCCGAGTTGGGCTCGACCGCCGAGATCACCGCGCCTTGCGCCTCGGCCGGGAGGTCGAACTGCTTGCGCGACTCGTCGCTGAGATCGGTGAACGAGAGGCCCAGCAGCGGGCCTTCGGTCACGACGTCCTCATCGGGCGCGTCCTCGCCCTGATCGGTCTGGTTGTCGGCCGCCTCGCCGTCCTCAAGCCGGCCGAGCGTCACCTCGACCTCGACCGGCACGGCCGGCGCGTCGAGGCTCTGCTTACGCAGGATTTCCAGCTTTACGACCTTGCCGACCGGCGATTCGGCCACCATGCGCGGGAGATCACGCGAGGTCGCGACGGGCTTGCCGTCGAACTTGCGGATCACATCGCCGATCTCGATCTTGCCGGTGTCGGACGGCCCCTGTGGCACGACGCCCATCACCAGCGCACCCGCCGCGCTCGGCAGGCCAAGGCTTTCGGCGATCTCCTCGCTCACCTCTTGGAGGCGCAGCCCCAGCCAGCCTCGGCGCGTTTCGCCGAAATCGCGCAGCTGCGCCACGACATTCTGCGCCAGGACGGCGGGAATGGCGAAGCCGATGCCGATGGAGCCGCCGGTCGGCGAGATGATCGCCGTGTTGATGCCGATCACACGGCCATACATGTCGAAGAGCGGGCCGCCCGAATTGCCGCGATTGATGGCGGCGTCCGTCTGGATAAAATTGTCATAGGGGCCGGCATTGATGTTGCGCCCGCGCGCCGAAACGATGCCGACCGTCACCGATCCGCCGAGGCCGAACGGATTGCCGATCGCCATGACCCAATCGCCGATGCGCACCTGCTCGCTGTCGCCGAAGGGCACGGCGGCGAGCGGCGCCTCCGGCTCCACCTTCAACACGGCGATGTCGGTCTTGGTATCCACGCCGACGATCTTGGCGTCGAGCTGCTTGCCATCCGCGAAATTGACGGTGATCTCGTCCGCGTCGGCGATGACGTGATTGTTGGTGACGATGATGCCCGAGGGGTCGATCACGAAGCCCGAGCCGAGCGACTGGACCTTTCGCGTCCCGTCCTTGCTGTCGCCCTGCAGGAGATCGTCGAAGAACTTCTGAAGCGGCGATCCGTCCGGAGCGTTCAGCTTCGGCACCGCAGGCGCGGCCGGCGCGTCCTCACCATTGTTGCCATCGCCATCGCCGTCTTCGTCGTCTTCGTCATCCGCCGTGCCGCGATCGACGGTCTGAGACGTCGAGATATTGACGACCGCGCCCAGAAGCCGCTCGGCGAGATCGGCGACGGAAGCCGGCCCCTGCGCACGGGGCTGGGCGGCGTTCGGCGTCGGCGGCACGCCCGCCGCATCCGGATTCAGCGTGCCGGCGGCCGGTGGCTGGGGCGCGATGGGCTGGCCTTCGGATGGCGGCGCGATCACCCCTTGCGCAAAGGCCGGCAGCGGCGAGATCGCGACCGTCGAGAGAAGGACGGCGAATGCGCGAAGGCGCCGATACGGGCGGCGGGGATGTGTTGCGGTCATCAAGCGATCCGGTGCCGTTGCAGCCAAACGCCCTCGCCGCGCATGGGCGAGGGATCAAAGGCCAAAGCACGCGGCATACGGGATTCGGCCGGAAACGAGTCCAGCGGATAAAAGCGACCGAATCAAGAAGGGGCGCGCGCCATCCCCCGGTCTCTGCCCGATCACACGGCCAAAACGAAACCGCCCGCTCCTTTCGGACGCGGGCGGCAGGGGAATGGACCGGATCAGTTGGCCGGTGCGGCCGGGGCCGGTGGCGGCGCTGCAGGCGCGGGTGCGGCCGGTGCCGGGTTGGTTGGTGCCGGGCTGGCCGGCGCACCGGGCGGAGGCGCCGAGTTGGTCGATGCCAGCGGCCGGGACGACAGGTCGCCCTTCACGTCGCCCGAGTTGAAGTAGCGGAAGAACTCGGTGTCGGGCGACAGCACCATGGTCGTGCCGCCCTTGGCCATGGCCTCGCGATACGCCTGGAGCGAGCGGTAGAATTCGAAGAATTCCGGGTTCGCCTGATAGGCATTGGCTGAGATGGTGTTGCGCTCGGCCTCGCCCTCACCCTGAAGGATGGTGGCATCGCGCCGCGCGCCGGCCACCAGTTCCGTGACCTCACGATCGACGCCGGCGCGGATCTCCCGTGCCGAAACGCGGCCACGGGCGCGCACGCGCTCGGCCTCGGCCAGACGCTCGGCCCGCATACGGGCATAGGTCTGTTGCGAGACCTCCTGCGTCAGGTCGGTGCGGCGGATGCGCACATCCACTAGATCGAGGCCCAGCGAAGCCGCATCGGGGCGAATCTGGTCGCGAACCTCGACCATCATCTGCAGACGCTCTTCCGACAGCGCGGACTGGAAGTCCCGCAAGCCGTAGACCCGGCGGATGGCCGCGTCGAAGCGCGTGCTCAGACGCTGCTCCGCCTGGGCGATCGAGCCCGACAGGGTGCGGCGGAACACGGCCGCATCCGAAATGCGGTACACGAGGAACGCATCCACCTGATAGAAAGCGCCGCCCGCGACCTGAACGCGCTTGTCGTTGAGGTCCAGCCGCAGAAGGCGGTTGGGCAGCATCTGAATCGTATCCGCCCCGGCGAAGCTGAACGGCATCTTGAAGTTCAGGCCGGGCTGCGTGACGACGCGCTGGATTTCGCCGAAGCGCGTGACCACGGCCTGCTCGCCCTCGCGAACGATGAAGACCGAATTCCAGAGAACGAAGAGAACAAGGGCGATCGCAATGAGAACGCCGTAGAAACGGTTGCTCATCGGCTATTCCCCTGCGCAGGCGTGGACGCGGCGGCACCCGTCAATTGTGAACGGGTGACGTTGGACGCGGCGGGCGCAGCCGAGGTCGGCTGAGGCGCAGCGTTGGGGGTGGGTCGCTGCTGCAACTCGCCGAGCGGCAGGTAGGGCACGACGCCCTGGCCGCCCGAGGTTTGACCATCCATGATCACCTTGTTGGAATTGGCCAGAACCGATTCCATCGTCTCCAGATACAGACGCTCGCGGATAATCTCCGGCGCGCGCTCGTAGGCGGTCAGAATGGAGGTGAAGCGTTGCGCCTCGCCCTGCGCTTCCTGCACGACGCGGTTCTTGTAGGCGGCTGCGTCCTCGCGGATCTGCACGGCTTCGCCCTGGGCGCGGCCGAGCTGCTCGTTGCGATACAGGCGCGCTTCTTCGATGAACTGCGACTCGTTCTGCTCGGCGCGCTGCACCTCCTCGAACGCATCGGCGACTTCGGGCGGCGGCGCGGCTTCTTCGATGGAAATCGCGTTGACCGTCAGACCCGCATTGTAGCTATTGAGCGTCGCCTGCGTGATCTGGCGAACCTGCTCGGCAATGCCGGCGCGGTCGTTGCGGAACACGTCCTCGACCGGGCGACGGCCGACGACTTCGCGCATGGCGCTTTCGGCGACCTGCCGCAGAACGCCCTGCGGGTCCTGCACGTTGAACAGATAAGCGACGGGGTTCTCGACGGAATAGAGAACGGCGAACTGGACATCCACGATGTTCTGGTCGCCCGACAGCATGAGGCCGGAGGAATCGCCGCCCCGCTGGCCGCTGCCGATGGTGATCTGGTTTTCCACGATCGGAACGGTTTCGACCGTCTCGAAAGGCCACATCATCACATGCAGGCCGGGCTCGGAGAGTTCGGCGCGCGGCTTGCCGAACAGAAGCTCGACGCCGACCTCGTCCGGCTGCACGGTATAGACCGCGTTCAGAAGCCAGACCACGGCAAGGCCGGCGACCGCGAGGCCGCCCAGGGCCAGGCCACCGCCCGAACCGCCGGACCCGGACCCGCCCCCGGGCATCGCTCGGCGCAATCGGTCCTGCCCACGGCGCAGAATATCCTCGAGATCAGGCGAGTTGTTGCCGCCGGGCCGCGGTCCTTGCGGCCCCTGGCCCCATGGGCCGCCGCCACCGCCCCCTTTCCCCGTCTGATTGCTCCAGGGCATGTAGATCCTTCCACTCAGGTCCGGTCGCGGGCGATACGTCGCCGCGACGCGAGAAACTCGTCGAAATGCTTATAGGAACTCGAAAAACCGCTTTCAACGCGCGGGCCGCCGTTTCGGCCCGGCGAAGGCGCGCATGGTTAGCGCGCGGCAACGCGCCTTGCGGGCGCTTCGACGCACCGTGGCATCACCTCGGTGGCGCGTCCGTGCGTTCCCAGGTCTCGAAGCGCATGGGCGCGCTATCCCTCGGATTTTGCGGCGGAGTCCGCTCGCTGCGCCGCTCGAACCCTTCGTTCTCGAAATCGGGAAAGAACGTGTCGCCCGCCGGATCGGCCTCGACGCGCGTCAGCTCGATCAGGTCGATCTGGCCGAGAAAGTGTTGATAGATCTCGCCTCCCCCCGCAATCACGATTTCGTTCGATCCGCGCGAGGCCGCCATCATGCGCGCCGCCTTCAGAGCCGTTTCCGCGTCCGCCACCGTCAGGACATCGGCCCCCTCGATCTCAGGGCCACGCGACAGGACGATCGTGTCACGCCCGTCCAGCGCCTTGCCGATCGCCTCGAAGGTCTTGCGACCCATGATCATGGGCCGGCCGAGCGTCAGTTCGCGAAAATGCCGGAGATCGCTCGGCAGCGTCCAGGGCATCCCCCCCTTCGCCCCGATCACACGGTTGCGCGCCATGGCGACGACGGCGACGAGGCGGGGCGGACGGTCAGGCTCATACATGAAGGGTGCTTCCGGTTTGCGAAACCAGAAGTAGGCGGGGCGAGAAGAGAAGGAAGCGGCAGCGTCGAACCCCTAGCGACCGCATCCATATAGAAATTAGCGAAATCGAAAGGACATCAGCAACATAAAAGAAACCATCACAGATATCGGCCAGCGGCCGAGCGGGGCCGGACCGAGGCTGTCCGGTCGCAACAGGAGACCGATCCCTTGAGCCAGTTCACCAGCGAGCAGATCGCGGAGATCGAGCTCCTGCGCTCGACGCGCTCCAGCACCATCCGCCCCGTGTCCGAGGGGCTCGAAGAGGTTCTCTATCAACCCATCCCGGTGCTCGACCACGGCTTCGTGCGCGTCATCGACTATATGGGCAATGACGACGCCGTGGTGCAGGCGGCCCGCGTGTCCTATGGGCGCGGCACCAAGCGCGTGTCGGAAGATCGCGGCTTGATCAACTATCTCCTGCGCCATTGGCACACGACGCCTTTCGAGATGGCCGAAATCAAGCTGCATGTGAAACTGCCGATCTTTGTCGCGCGCCAGTGGATTCGCCATCGCATGGCGAGCGTCAACGAATATTCGGCGCGCTATTCGGTGCTGGACCGTGAATTCTACATTCCCGCACCCGAGCATCTGGCCGCGCAATCGGCCTCCAACCGTCAGGGTCGCGGTGAGATTTTGGAGGGCGAAGAAGCGGCAGCCGTTCTCGACATGCTGCGTCAGGACGCCGGCCGCGCCTATGACGATTACGCCTTCATGCTGAACGAAGGCGGCGAGGATGAAAGCCGCAAGGGTCTGGCGCGCGAGTTGGCCCGCATGAACCTTTCGCTCAACTTCTATACCCAATGGTACTGGAAGGCGGACCTCCACAATTTTATGAGCTTCCTGCGCCTGCGGGCCGACCCGCACGCGCAATATGAAATTCGCGCCTATGCCGATGTGATGATCGACCTCCTGAAGCGTTGGGTGCCGATCACGCACGAAGCCTTCATGGAGCATCGCTTCGGCGCGGCGCAGCTGTCCGCGACCGCGATCCAGGCCGTGCGCCGCATGATCGCGGGCGAGACGCTGGATCAGGTGTCGAGCGGGCTGACCAAGCGCGAATGGGGCGAGCTTTGCGCGGTGCTCGGTCTGCCCGAAACCGCCACGACGTAAGACGCATTGGAAAGGAGCCGAAGACCCTCGGCTCCTTTTGTGTTTGGGTCGGATCACTTCGCCGGCTAGGGCCGCCTCTTCGATTACCTTCGTGACGGCTGCGGCCCTGACCGATTCGCGAGGTTGGTTCCTCAATCGAGATGGACGGCCTCTTTCCCGATCTGGCGGAGCGGGTTCACGCGCTGCATCGCGCGATGGGACGCGGATGAGCCCAGCCGGCCTCAGGGAAACGGCGTAATCTTACGCAGAGATTGCATGTTCTGATGTCGGGGCCTTTTCACCAATGCCGCGAGTGCCTATATTCGCGGAGCCGGACTTGATCCGGCTATGGCAATAAACGGCCGATGTAATAAACCTTTCGGACCCGGGGGCGGTACCCGGCGCCTCCACCTGAACCCACCCCGGCGATCGTCGTGCCGTGGGTTGAGGCGGGGGCGAAATAGGATCGACGAGGGCGTAAAAATCGGACTTTTGCTCGGCATGGTACCACCGTCATCGGGCTGTAAAAGTAGTTGCCAACGACAACTATGCGGAAGTCCGTCTCGCCGCGTAATGCGGTGCGATAACTTCGAATCAAGCCCTAGTGGTTCGCACTTCTAGGCGGGGCTCGGAGGCGCCTGGCAACAGAAGCCTCCACCTTTTTATACGGCGCCAGCCCGGCTGCCATGTCTGCGAGTTCAGGACGACCGAATGGGTCAGGATCTTATCCGTTACGATGTTCTGGCGCAGGACGCTCTGCGCGGCGTCATCCGCAAGGTATTGGGCGAGGTCGTCAAGACCGGTCTGCCCGGCGATCATCATTTCTTCATCACCTTCCTCACCTCCGCTCCGGGTGTTCGCATCTCGTCCCGGCTGCGTGAGAAATATCCCGAGCTGATGACCATCGTCATCCAGCATCAGTATTGGGACCTGTCGGTGACAGACACCTCCTTCGAGGTCGGCCTGTCCTTCTCCGATATCCCCGAGCGTCTGCTGATTCCCTTCAGCGCGATTCGCGGCTTCTACGATCCGGCTGTGAACTTCGAACTCGAATTCGACGTCCGCGATATGGACGCGGCCAATTCGCAGACCGAGGACAGCCCGGCTCCGACCGCGCTCGCCCCTGTTGCGACGGCCCCTGCCCCTGTGGCGGTTGCCGCGCCTGCCAAGCCCGCTGCGGCTGCGCGCAAGGAGACGGCGGCCAAGAGCCCCAGCGAGCCGAGCAAGGACGCCGAGAAGGCCGAAGACAAGCCGGCCGAGAAGAGCGCCGAGGTCGTGTCTCTGGACGCCTTCCGCAAGAAGCCCTGAGCGAGATGGGCGAGGTCGTCAATCTTCGGATGGCCCGCAAACGGTCCGAGCGGGCGGCGGCCGAATGCAAGGCCGCCGAGAACCGCAGCCGCCACGGCCGCAGCAAGGCCGAGCGGGAACGCGAGGCGATCGAAAAAGAGCGCATGGAGCGTCAGCTTGACGGGGCGCTTCGCGATCCACCGGCCCCATGATCGAGAAGCATTCGCTTTCGATCCGAGGCCATCGGACATCGATCAGCGTCGAAGCGCCGTTCTGGGCCGAGTTGAACCGCCTTGCGAACATGGCGGGATGCGCCGTCGCCGAGCTTGTGGCGCGCATCGACAGCGAGCGCCTGCCCGAGACCAATCTCTCCTCCGCCATCCGCCTGCATGTTCTCCAGGAGTCGTTGCGAAAAGCGCAGACGCCCGCGGGGCGCGGCGACACGTCCCACGTGATTCTGTCGCATGTCTATCTCGGCACGGATGATTTCGAGCGCTCGCTGCGCTTCTGGGCCGCGGTCGCGCGCGAGATGGGCCTGCGCTTCCGCTTCGAAGATGGCGAGCGCGGCTGGGCGGGATGGCAGCCGGCCGACGCCGATCGCCCGCTTTTCCTGATCGGCCGGCCGGAGAATGGCGCTCCCGCATCCATTGGCAACGGAACGATGATCGCCTTCAACCTCGGCAGCCATGCCCTTGTGGACCGTGTTCACGCGCTGGCGTTGGCGCTCGGCGGCCGCGACGAAGGCGCGCCGGGCCTGCGGCCGCATTATCACCCGAACTATTACGGCGCGTATTTCCGCGACCGCGACGGCCACAAGATCGGCCTTGCGTGCCATCGGCCAGATGGTGGCTCGTCTCCGTAGCGAGAGCGGCCTGCCGCCTTGGCGGGGGCTCTGCGGCGCTCACAGCGCCCACGAGAACCATCCCTCACACGGCCGAAGCGGCTCCCAAGTTTTTGGTGCAAGCTCGTCCGACCATCCAAGCGCGCCTTTAGAACCGCTGAAGCGGCTCGACGCCCGGCAGATTGCGGAAGCCTTCACTCGGCTGCGGCGGCGGCACGGCGACGGGCGGGGCTTCGAGTTCGAGCGCGGCCGGCGCGGGGACTGAGCGCTGCGGCGCAGGTTGAGGACGCGCGGCCGCCTCCTCGGCGCGCCGCCGTTCCGCCTCTGCCGCCTCGCGTTCGCGCTGCTCGGTCTCGGCTCGGCGCGCGTCCTCTTCGGCTTTGATGCGGGCGTCGCGAAGGGTTTGACGGGTCTTCTCGCGCGCCTCGTAGAAGCGCGTTTCCCGGCGCAGACGAACGGTTTCCCGCAGCGCCTCCTCCAAGCTCCGCACGCGCGCCTGCTCCAGCTGATAGGCGCGCGAGGCGAGATAGCTGGTCAGCGGCTCGACACCCATCGCCCGGCGCGGCGCGGCGAGCGTGCCCGACAGATCGTAGATCAGGGCGGGATCGGGCGCGTCCACCACGTCCTCCTCCTCGGGCTTGGGCAGCGCCAGTTCGAATCGACCGGACAGAGCGCGGTCGGCGAGGCCGATGCGGGCCTCCCCGGACAAGACCTCTCCGGCTGCGTCCAGACGGATCGGGCCGATCTGCAAGGCGCCATTGGCAAGGCGCAGCGGAGCCGTGATCGAACTTGCAGTCAGGCTCTGGCCGCGCTGAGCGGCGTCGACGAGACGCATCACAGCGTCCGATGTCGCCGAGAAGCCCGGCTTGCCGGCTTCCTCCAGCACCGAACCCATGAGGCTCGGAGCAACCGCCGAAATCTTCGCATCCGTCAGAGTCGCCTCCCCGGTTCCATCCATGGAAAGCCTCAGCGCATCGAAACTCTGGCCGCCCGCCTTGAAACTCAACCGACCGCCGAGAACACCTGAGAGGATGGCATTCTCGCCCTCCCCGAGCCGGACCGGACGGCCTTCGATATCGAGCGTCCACTCCGTACCGACCAGACCGCCGACATTGCTGAATCGGCCGCGCCCTTCCAGTCGCCCCTCGCCGATCTTGGCAGCGAAGGTCGGCACGGACAGCTCGGTCGCGGAACTGTTCAACTGCGCGCTGATATTGGTCATCTCAATCGGCGCCCCATCCAGCGCGCCGGCTTCCAGAGACAGGCGGAGGGGCCGCTGCGGCAGAAGCGGCGCGGCGAAGGCGCGCGCTCCCACGCCCTCCCCCTCGGGAACGATGCCGGTGAGGATGGTCTGCAGCCAGTCCAGCGAGAGATGGTCGAGCTTCAGACGGCCGATCATGTCGCTGCCGCCGGCGGCGGACAATTGCCCCTCGACAGGCTGTCCGTTCACCTGCCCTCGAACATCGCTCACCACCCAGTCAGGGCCGAACCAGCGAAGCTGCGCCCCGCCTTCCACCGGCAGCGCCTCGAGCCGCTGGCCGGCTGCGATGCCGAGCGTCGTCAGCCAAAGCGCTGCGTCGTCACTGCTGAGGGTCAGGCGGCCGTCGAGCGAGCGAAGCCCGGCCGGCGAGAGCGCCGCCGTCCCCTCCAACGCCATGCGGCTGCCGGGCGCTTCGCCGCTCAGCGACACCGCCGCGCCCTCGCCAGGATTGCCGGAACTGGTGAGGCGCACCGACAAGGGACCGGGCGCGCCGAGGTCGAGCGCGGAGATGCCGAGCTGGCCGAGAAGCTCCACCGGCTTTTCGTTGCGCAGCCCCATCTCCAATCCGAAGCGGCCGTCCTTCCAGGCGGCGGCCAGACCGTTTTCGAGCGCCAGCCGCACGGTGAGATCGGTTCCCGCCGCTGTGCCCGCAAGCTCGGCCACAAGATCGGTGCGGCCCGCGATTGCGGTGGGTGAGACGGTCCCGCTTAGAGACAGAGGCCCGAGCGAAGCCGCTCGCGCGTCGGCCAGTTGCAGAAGCGGGCTGTCCGGCAGGCGCGCGCGCAGGAAGGCGAGGAAGCGGGCCGGCTCATCGGCCGAAACATCGAGGCTGAGATCGGGCACCGGCGCGCTGGAAAGGTTCGCGACCGTGCCTTCCACATGAAGATCGGCCCTGGCCAACCCGTCCGCGTCGAAGGAGCCGATATCAAGAGCGTCACCCGAGAGCGCCATATCCGCCTCGACATGATCCGCCACCACGCCAGCGTAGCGCATCGGGCCGGCGGCCCATTGCAGCTCGATGCGCTCGGGAACACCGCGCGCCGGCTGCGGGCGAAGCCGGGCCAGCGCCAGCAGCGGTTCGAGATCCACCGCACCGCCGCGCAGCTCCGCATTGGTTGTGACGCCTTCCGGGCGCACCGTGCGGTCGATCGCGCCGCGCAGCGTCTGGCCGCCGAGATTGAGTTCGAGATCGTCGAGGTTTTGTTCGCTCGCGGTCAGATTTACCTTGGCCTGGAGGCCGGCTTGATCGAGCTTCGCCAGCGCGGGGATGCCGCCCAGCCCGGCCCAGCCGAAGAAGCTCGCCGGCTGGCGCGCCGCCACCAGAAGCGAGCCGCGAAAGCCCGGCTTGGCGCTAAGATCGGCGAGGCCGGATGCTTCCACCAGGGTGCGGCCGGGAAACTCGCCGCTCAGCTTGTCGATCGACCAGCCCTCCTGCGAGGGCGAGCCGGCAAAGCTGACTTCGCGGATCGACGTGTCCCCGATCGTCACGATCGGCAGCGACAGGCGCAGCCGGCCGGGCAAGGGGCTGGCGGGAAGGCGCGCCAGCGCTTCACGAATGCCGGCGATTCGCTCCGACAGGCTCGGGACCGTGCCGCTCGTGCTGTCGGCGGGCGCGAGGCGGTCAAGATCGACTTCCTGCCCGGACAGATCGATGTCGAAATGCGGAATGGGTCCGAAATTCAGGCTCGCCGCGCCGGTGACGAGATAGGGCGCTTCCGCCGCCCCGACCGAGGCGCGCAGATCGGACAGAGCGACGAGTTGCGGCGACAGCGTGAAACCCGCCTGCATCTGGATCGGGGGCGTGGGCGCGCTCCCGGTCTCGCCCTGCCCCGCCGCCCGCTCCTTCTGCACGGCCAAAGGCGTGCGGAACGTCATCGTCCCGTCCAGCATGGGCTTGCCCGGCACGCGGGATGCGGTCCCCGACAGGCTGACCGACAGGCTCGGCGCGTCGGATTCGGCGGTGACGCGCAGAGGCAGCGTCCCGTCGCCGGGCGCAACCCCGGTGGAGAGGCTGACGCGCAGGAGCCGGCCGTCGAGACGCAGCGTGCCCGCGCCCGTGATCGGGCCGAGCAGCGAGCGGGCCGAGAGATCGGCGTCGATGTCGCTCAGTTGAATCCGCCGATCCACCCGTTGATCGGTCAGAGCAACGGAGCCGCCGGCGATCCGCACTTTTTCGAAGACCACCGGCAGATTGGCGGGAAGCTGCGAGGCGGCGACGGGCCAGCGAACCTGTCCGGCCTTGTCGATATCAAGCGACAAATTGGGCCGGTCCATCTCCGTGTTGAAGATGCGGACCTCGCCAGACAAGAAGGGCGCCAACTCGGCGTCCATCCGAAACGCACTCAGCGTCAGGATCGGATCGCCGGCATCCCCCACCACCACGTCGTTGAAGGCAATGGAGGGGAAGGGCAAAAGCCGCGCCGACACCGCGCCGCGCACTTCGACCGGCTGGCCGAGCAGGCGCGAGGTTTCCGTCTCGAAGGCCGAGCGATAGGTTGTCCAGTCCACGAAGCGCGGGCCGACCCAGAGCGCCAGAAGACATGCGATCAAGACGCCGCCAAGGATGATGAACAGCCGCAAGCCCGCAGGTCCCTTTGTGTCGAATCATTCGGGCCGCTGGCCCTAGCTTTCAGAAATCCTAACAGTTTTGCCGCTCGCCGGTCATGCGGCTTGGCGCGCGGCGGTTAAGATCGCGCTGTGGAAGCCCCTCTCTCTCCACAAGGGCGGGGCGACGTGCCACCCGCTCCTCCCCTCTTTGCCGCAAGGCCGCCGACATGTTCCCCTAGTGTTCCCTGCAGAATCCATTAAGTAGTCGGCATGACCGAACTCTCCGATCCGTCCGCCCCCGGCCCGAAGAAGCCCTCCGGCATCGCCGCCCGAGCCCTTGCGGCGCGCGGCGGGCCCGTGGCTGCGCCCGCGCCCGACTATCTCGCGGGTCTCAATCCCGAGCAGCGCGCGGCGGTCGAGACGACGGAAGGGCCGGTTCTGGTGCTGGCCGGCGCGGGCACCGGCAAGACGCGGGTTCTGACGACGCGCATCGCCCATATTCTCAAGCTGCGCCTCGCCTATCCCTCGCAGATTCTGGCCGTGACCTTCACCAACAAGGCCGCGCGCGAGATGAAGCAGCGCATCGGCCTTCTGGTCGGCGGCGAGGTGGAAGGGATGCCCTGGCTCGGCACGTTCCACTCGATCGGCGTCAAGATTCTGCGCCGCCATGCCGAACTGGTGGGGCTGAAATCGAACTTCACGATCCTCGATACGGACGATCAGATCCGCCTGATCAAGCAGCTGCTCCAAGCCGAGAATCTGGACGACAAGCGCTGGCCGGCGCGCACCTTCGCCAATCTTCTGGATGGCTGGAAGAACAAGGGACTGACGCCCGACACAATCCCGGAAGGCGATGCGCGCTCCTTCGGCAACGGCAAAGGGCGCGAACTCTACCGCGCCTATCAGGCTCGCCTCTCCACGCTGAACGCGACGGATTTCGGCGATCTCCTGCTCCATCCCATCGCGATCTTCCGCGACCACCCGGACATTCTGGCCGATTATCACAAGCGCTTTCGCTACATTCTGGTGGACGAGTATCAGGACACCAACGTCGCGCAATATCTCTGGCTGCGGCTTCTGGCTCAGATGTCGGATTCCCGCCGGGACGCCGGCCAAAGCGCCGTGAATGTCTGCTGCGTCGGCGACGACGACCAGTCCATCTATGGCTGGCGCGGCGCGGAGGTGGACAATATCCTGCGTTTCGAGAAGGATTTTCCGGGCGCGACCGTGATCCGGCTGGAGCGCAACTATCGCTCGACCGCTCATATTCTGGGCGCGGCCTCCGGCCTCATCTCCGTCAACGAGGACCGGCTCGGCAAGACGCTGTTCACCGACCTCCACGATCCCGAGCACGAGAAGGTCTCGGTCAATGCGGGCTGGGACTCGGAGGAGGAAGCGCGCACGATCGGCGAGGAGATCGAGCAGCTTCAGCACAAGGGTCATAAGCTCAACGACATGGCGATCCTGGTGCGCGCCTCGTTCCAGATGCGCGAATTCGAAGATCGCTTCGTCACGCTCGGCCTGAATTACCGCGTCATCGGCGGTCCGCGCTTCTACGAACGGCTGGAGATCCGCGACGCGCTCGCCTATTTCCGCTGCGTCTGCCAGCCGGCCGACGATCTGGCCTTCGAACGTATCGTCAACACGCCCAAGCGTGGCCTCGGCGATGTGGCGATCAAGCTCCTGCATGAATATTCCCGCGCCAAGGGCCTGCCGCTTCTGGCCGGCGCGGCCGATCTGGTGCAGGGCGACGAGCTGAAGCCGCGCCCGCGCGCGGCGCTGGCCGAGGTCGTGCGCCATTTCGACCGCTGGTCCGGCCTTCTCTCGACCACGCGGCACACCGATCTCGCGGAAATGATTCTGGACGAGTCCGGCTATACCGAGATGTGGCAGGCCGACCGCTCGGCCGAAGCGCCGGGGCGGCTCGAAAACCTGAAAGAGCTGATCCGCTCCATGGACGATTACGAGAGCCTGCCGGGCTTTCTCGAACATATCGCCTTGGTGATGGACGCCGAACAGAACGCCGAAACCGACGCCGTATCGATCATGACGCTGCATTCGGCCAAGGGACTGGAATTCGAGACCGTGTTCCTGCCCGGTTGGGAGGAGGGCCTGTTTCCGCATCAGCGCTCCCTCGACGAGGGCGGTCGCTCCGGCCTCGAAGAAGAGCGCCGCCTCGCCTATGTCGGGATCACGCGCGGCAAACGGCGGGTGAAGATCACCTTCGTCTCGAACCGGCGCATCCATGGCATGTGGCAATCCACCATTCCCTCGCGCTTTCTGGACGAGTTGCCGGAAGATCATGTCGAGGTGATCGAGGCCTCCGCCTCCTATGGCGGCTACGGAGCCGGCGGCATGGGCGGCTATGGCGCGTCGCGCTGGGACGCGAACGCCTTTTCCGCCTCCTCCTATGGCACCCCCGGCTGGCGGCGCGCGCAGGCGGCAGGCGGCATGGGCGACACCTATCAGGGCGGGCGCGGGCGCAAGATCGAATATAACGAAGGCGGCGTATCGGGCTCGGGCGCACGCGCGGCCAGCACGGCCGACAAATATATTGCGCGGGATGGTGGGGCAGGCTCTCAGGGGCGCAGCGGCTTTGCAGGGCGCATGGACGACGCCTTCTCGGCGCAGCACTCGCGCGGCTCCAACCAGCCGCCGCGCAAGGGCGGCGGGCTCTACTCCTCGGCGCAAAGCGGCGGGCCGCGCGAAATCGAAGGAACGCTGGTCGCGAAATCGGTGTCCGACGAAGCCAGCCCCTATGGTGTCGGCGACCGCGTGTTCCACAGCAAGTTCGGCAACGGAACGGTGTCGCTCGTGGAAGGCAACAAGCTGACCGTGGATTTCGACCGCGCTGGCCAGAAGCGGGTGCTGGACGGGTTCGTCACGCCAGCTTGACGGCCTTCACCTCAGGCGGCCAAACGGATCTGCCGCGTCGTCCCTGGGGGTGGGCATACGAAAAACCCGCCCTGCTCCCGAAGGCGCAGGGCGGGTTTCGTCTGTTCAGAACGACGGTAGGATCAGGACACGCCGGCCATCAGCTCATGGACACGGCGCAGATAGGCTTCCGCCTGCCGGGCGCGGGCTTCGGCCTCTTCGGCGCGCTGCTCGGCCCGCTTGGCGCGAACGCTCGTTTCCCACTCGTTGTATTCGGAATTGCGCAAGGCGACTTCCGCACCGGCCAGCTTCTCGTCGGCCGCCTTCAAGCGCTCTTCGAGAACCTGAATCTGGGCCTGGGCGCGCTGGTGCTCCTCGGCCGCGCGATCGGCCAAGGCGCGGTTCTGCTTCTCCAATTGGGCGAAGCGCTTTTCGTAGCTGCGGATCGTGCCCGCTGCCTGCTCCACCATGGAAAGCGTCTGTGTCCAGTCCCCGCCCGGCGCGTCGACCGGCATGGTTCCGGTCATGGGCTCGATCAGCTCGCTGGATGCCGCCACCGCGACCGCGCTGCCTTCATTGGCCGGCGCGGGGATTTCGCCCTCGCGCAGCGGCAGCGGCTCGGCGCCGCGGAACATGGCACTGAGCTCTTCGGCCGTGGTGTCGAACAGGGCCGAGGGCGCGTCCGGCTGGGCCACATCGATCTCGATTTCGCCGGCCAACTCGTTGCGGATCGCGCTCATTCTTCGTCCCCTTCACGATTGCTGAGGAAAGCGGCGCGCAGATCGGCCTCGACCTGCGCATCGCTGTCCGATCCCATGACCTTGCTGAAGCTGCCGATGATGGCATCGTGCATCTTCGCCAACCAGGCTTCGGCCTCGCTGGCGCGGGCCTCGGCGCGCCGCGCGCGGGCCTCGGACTCGGCCAGCCGGACTTCGGTCTCGTCCAGTTGCTCCTGGAGCGCGCGGATTTCCTCGCTCGCGCGCTCGGCGTCCAGCCGGTGCTCGATTTCCATCTCGGTCGCGCGTTCGTCGCGAATGCGAATGGCTTCGCTGGCTTCGCGCACGAGATCGAGCGCGGCCGACCAGTCGCGCTTGGGCTCCGCGCCGGCCGAAACCAGCGAGAAATTCGGCTCGCCGGTTCGCTCGTCCGCCGCGTCGGCCAGACTCTGGCGAAGGCTGAAGCCGATCTCCTCGTTCCCTCTGATGGTCATCCCTGCGTTTCCCCTCGTCCCTTACCGCATTTCGAAACGCCCGGAGGCGTTCAGTCGTTCTTGTCCAACGCCGAGAAGGGCCGCACGTTCGAACTCTTTCCTTCTCGCGGCGGCTCCGGCGGCAGTTCTCCCCCCAACTCACCATGCCGGCTTCTCGTGGCGCGCTTAAGGCTTTCGTTCTGGCGTTGCAGGGCCGAGCGGCTTTCCCGCGCGATATCGAGCGCGCCTTGAGCGAGTGTGCGTTCGGCGCGCTCGTTCTGCAACTCTTCGATCAGGCGACGGTTAGCGACCTCGAGTGCCATGCGCTCCTGCTCGAAGCGCAGCGTCAGCGTTTCCACGCGATCCGACAGGTTGGCGGCGCGCGAATTGGCGCTTTCCAGCGCCGCATCCTTGGCGGCCAGCGCCTTCACCAGCATGTCGCAGCGCGCTTCCATTTCGTTGCGGCCTTTGTCGGCCTCCTGCAGAAGCGTCGCCAGACGACCATTGTCCCCGCGCAGGCTTTCGACGCGGCGCTCCTGCGTCGTGCGTTCGGCCGAGGCTTCCTTCACGGCGCGATCGGCCGAGCGAACCGTTTCCTCGCGTTCGCGCAACTGGTTGCGCACCTGCGCCAGGATCTGGTCGGTCGCGGCGAGACGCGCGTTCAACGTCTCGATCTTCATGGTGGAATTGGCGCGCTCGGTCTTCAGCGCGCCGAGATCGACCTCGTGCTGCGCGACGGCCCGCTGGCGCGCGGCCTGCTCCGAGACGAGTTGGGCTTCCAGCATCGAGATCGACTGGAGGTTCTGGTCGATCTGCTGTTCCAGCTCATTGAGCCGGCCGGACAGGGACACGAGTTCGGCGGACTGCTCCTCCGCCAGATTCTGGAGACGGCGGTTCTCGCCATCCAGAATCTGCCGGCGCTCCTCCGTGTCGGAGAGCATCCGCTCGGCCTCGTTCAGAGCCTGCTCGGAAATCTGCGCTTCGGCGCGCAGCGTCTTCACTTCGAGGGACAGCGACTGGTTCTGCTCGACCTCCGCAAGAAGCTGGCGCTCCAGCGCGTTGGCATGGGAGGTGCGCTCGCGCAGCGACAGGCGCTGCTCGTCCAGCATCGTCTCGTTTTCGCGCAGCGTCGCTTCCAGGCGGCCGATCCGCGCGGTGGTGGAGGTCAGGTCCGCCATGGCCTGCGAATGGCGGCCGAGCAGATCGTCCACCTCGCGGCGCAGCGACTGGTTGGCGTCCATCTCCTGCGCCAGGAGGGCGTCGAGTTCGAGAACGCGCGCCTTGGCGTGCGACAATTCGCCGGCGATGGTCTCGACAGGTTCGATCAGTTCGGCGAAATCGTCGGTCAGCGTGCGCAGGTCGCCCAGGCGCTCGGCCATCTCGCCGATGCGTACACGTAGCATCTCGTTGCGCTGGCCGATTCCGTCGAGCGGCGGCATCGAAGGCTGAACGGGCATGCGCTGCTCCACAGGAGGCGCCCTCCTGGGCTGCTGCGGTGGCTGCGGCGGCTGCTGAAACGTCGGTTCCACGGCCTCGCTCTCAGGGGCACCCGGCCGCAGCGGGCCGCGCCGGAAGAGAAAGGTCAAAGGTGACGTCATGGAACGGGACCCCGAAGGCAACGGCTTCTGATCGTGTCTTGCCGCCGATGGCACGGCGGCGCAATTGGATTAGGAAACCGGTAACAACTTTTTCTTAATTTGTCGTTTTTTGATCTCACCGCCGCGAGTTGACACGAGTTCAAGCTCCGGCGCTCCCCCGCGTCGGCGCGGGCGAATTCACGACAATATGATCGACTGACTTCATAACCGGCGGTCGTTCAGGAACCGTTCAGGCGAAAAGCTGTTCCTTGAGCGAATTCATTGCTTTGCCGGAGTGAACCATGCGTATCGTAAGAATGCTAGGTGGCAAGGTGCTGGCCGCGGCCATCGCGCTGACCATGCTCCCCGCCGCCGTGCCGGCCCAAGTTCCTCTCGTTGGCGTTTCCACCGCCAAGGCCGATCCCTATTGGGGCGGTTATGGTCGCCATCATTACCGCGGCGGACCGGGCTACTACGGCGGCCCCCGCTATTACGGCGGGCAGGGATATTACGGCGGTCCCCGTTATTACGAGGG
>NZ_BBWS01000011.1:0-18854 GCF_001463925.1 Aureimonas sp. N4
GTTATTACGAGGGTGGCCCGCGCTATTATCGCCACCGCCACAACAATGGCGGCGCGGCCATCGCGGGCGCGATCCTGGGCCTCGGTGTCGGCGCGGCCATCGCGAGCGCCAACCAGCCGCGTTATGTCGCCCCACGTTACGCGGCGCCCCGCTACGCCGCGCCGGCTTATGGTCCGCGCCCGTGGAGCCGCGACTGGTATCGCTATTGCTCGTCCCGCTACCGGTCCTTCGATCCGGGCTCCGGCACGTTCCAGCCCTATAACGGCCCGCGCCAATTCTGCCGCTGACAACAGCCTGTCCATCTCTTGCACGGCCGCATCCCTCGATGCGGCCGTTTCCGTTTGGAGCGGGAACCGGGGGGAGCCGCGGCGCATTTCTTCAGCGACAGTTTGGCGCAAGCTTTGCACGGAGGGCAGCGAATGTTCGGCTCGAAGGGAATGAACGCGGCGTGTCTGGCGCTTGGGCTCTGGGCCTTCACCCCATCGGCAGCGTCCGCCGGGGAATTCGTCGGGATCGATCCCTATAATCGGCCCGTCTATGCGCGGGATGCGCAATACCCCATCGTTCCGAGCATTGTCACCGGACCCTATTATCGCAAGACGGTCGGCCAGTTCGGTGGGCCGGGCGTCGCGGGTCCGCTCTACTACGCCACCCCCGCCCCGCCGGTTCCCGGCTTCTATCGCCCCGATCCGCTTGTGCAGGCAGGCGCGGTTCTCGGCTTCGACCAGAACGCCGCGCTCTACAAGGCCGAATACGGCGCGCAACCGAACGCGGCCAGCAGCCGTCCCGCGCCGTTCAGCGGCGCATGGTATCGCTATTGCGAGACGCGCTATCGCAGCTTCGACCGCGAGAGCGGCACGTTCCAGCCCAACAACGGGCCACGTCGCCTGTGCCGATAAGGCAGTCGTTCAACGCAAGGCAGCCGAAGCACTAGCGCCACGGCTGCCTTGTTGTCGGATCAGACAGGCAAGGGACGCGTCGCCAGTTCCAGCCAGCGGCGATCCTCCTCGTCGTCGAGGCGCGGTGTGATGCGGGCCGCGACCTCGGCGTGATAGGCGTTGAGCCAATCGATTTCAGCTTCGCTCAAGAGCGAGCGAACCACGAGACGGCGATCGATCGGCGCGAAGGTCAGCGTCTCGAACCCATGCATGGGCAGATCGCCACCCTCGATCTCGGCCGCCTCCAGCGTCAGAAGCAGGTTCTCGATGCGAATGCCGAAAGCGCCCTCGCGATAATAGCCCGGCTCGTTCGAGACGATCATGCCCGGCTCCAGAACCGCCGCGCCGCGCTTCGAGATGGATTGCGGCCCCTCATGCACGGCCAGGAACGAGCCGATGCCGTGGCCTGTGCCATGGGCATAGTCGCAGCCCGCCTTCCATAGCGCAATGCGCGCCAGCGGATCGAGGTCCATGCCGCGCGTGCCCTTGGGAAAGCGCGCGGTGGAAATCGCGATCATGCCCTTGAGGACCAGCGTGAACTTCTGGCGCGCCTCGTCCGGCACCACGCCGATGGCGACCGTGCGGGTGATGTCAGTCGTGCCATCCTGATATTGCGCGCCGGAATCAATCAGAAAAATCTCGCCATCGCCCAGCGTCCGGTTCGAGTCCCGATTGACGCGGTAATGCGGCAGGGCGGCGTTCGGGCCGGAGGCCGAGATCGTGTCGAACGAGAGATCGCGCAGCGGCATTCCATCGGCCTCGCCGAAGCGCGTGCGGATCGCCTCCAACTTCTGCGCGGCGTCGATCTCGGTGATCGAGCCGGCCGGCTGGCGATCGAGCCAGGACAGGAAGGAGGCGATAGCCGCCCCGTCGCGCAAATGAGCACGGCGCGAGCCCTCGATCTCGACCGCGTTCTTGCGCGCGCGTGGCAGGCGCGCCGGGTCTTCTTTCTCGATAACGCGGCCACCGGCCTTGGTGACGATGCGCGATAGACGATCGGCGGCAAGGGCCGGATCGAGCATTACGGCCTTCTCGTCCGCAAAACGGGCGAGTGCGCCTTCGAGCTGGTCGGGCGCTTCGAGATCGGCAAGGCCGGAGAGATAGGCGCTCGCCTCCCCGTCCAGCTTATCCGCGTCGATAAAGAGGGTCGGCCGCCCGTCCGCCGGGATCAGGGCGAAGGAGAGCGGCAAGGGCGTGTGCGAAACGTCACCGCCGCGAATATTGAACACCCAGGCGACCGAGGAGGGATCGGTCAGCACCGTGGCATCGGCCCCGGCCTTGCGCAGCCCCTCGCGGATCGTCTCCAGCTTTTCGGCGCTCTCCAGACCGGAATAGGCGACCGGCTGCAGCGTGACGCGCCCCTTGGGCGGCAACGGGCGATCCTGCCAGATGCGATCGACCGGATTGTGCGGCAGAGGAATCAGAGTGCCGCCGGCCTCTTCCATCGCCTTTTCCAGCGACTTCACCTCAGCCAATGTATGCAGCCAAGGGTCGATACCGATGCGCAGGCCCTTGGCCTTGTCCTTTAGATAGGCCGCGAGCGGCGTCTCCACCGAGCTTTCGGGCGCAAAGACGAAAGCGTCGATCTGCGCGCGCACCTGCACGGTGTAGCGTCCGTCCACGAAGACGGCCGCGCTCGCAGGCAGAACCAGCGCGACGCCGGCCGAGCCGGTGAAGCCCGTGATCCAGCGCAGGCGGTCTGAGGATGGCGGAATATATTCGCCCTGATGCTCGTCGGCTCGCGGGATGACGAACCCATCGACGCCCGCTTCGCGGAGCGCCGCGCGCAGGCGCTCGACCCGCGAAGCCGTTTGCGAGGCGTCGGACCTGTCGTCGAAATCCTGGAACATGGGCGTTTGTCCTCGAACGGGCGGGCTTCCTGTCGGCGTGGGTGCCCCACGCCCTGTCGCCCCGTGTGTTCCAAATCCGCAGGCTCCGCTCAAGCGAAAAGAGCGCAGATGGAGGTGCGAGCGAGGTGCTTGCGCAAAGCGGGGCGCTTGCGCAAAGCGGGGCGCTTGCGCAAAGCGGGGCGCTTGCGAGAGCGAGGTGCTCGTCGGGGCAAGACGCTTGCGCGCTCACGCCAAGCTGGCTATGTTCAGACTTACGTTTACGCAAACGTCAAATATCGCCATATCCGGGGAGGAGAATTGCGATGCTGGTCTATCACGCGCCCGTGGCCGATACGCTGTTCGTCATGAACGATGTCTTGGGGTTGGAGCGCTACAACAATCTCCCGGCCTTCGCGGAGGTCTCCCCCGATGTGCTGGAGGCGGTGCTGGGCGAGGCCGGGCGCTTTGCCGAGGACGTGTTCTTTCCCTTGAACCAGTCGGGCGACCGCGAGGGCTGCCACCGCGCGGAGGATGGCTCGGTCACGACGCCCAAGGGCTTCCAAGAGGCCTATGCGCGCTTTCGCGAGGCGGGCTGGGGCGGGCTTTCGGCCGAGGCCGCCTATGGCGGACAGGGTCTGCCGCACACGCTGGCGGCCGCCGTCAACGAGTTCCTATCGTCCGCCAACATGGCCTTCGCCATGTATCCGGGCCTGACGCGCGGCGCCATCGCCGCGCTCCAGCAGCATGGGACGGAGGAGCAGAAGCAGCTCTACCTGCCCAAGATGGTGGACGGCATCTGGACGGGCACGATGAACCTGACGGAGCCCCATTGCGGCACCGATCTGGGGCTTCTGCGCACCAAGGCCGTGCCGGAGGGTGACGGATCCTATCGCATCACCGGGCAGAAGATCTTCATCTCGGCCGGCGAGCATGATCTCTCCGACAACATCATCCATCTCGTGCTCGCCCGCATCGAGGGCTCGCCCGAAGGCGTGAAGGGCATTTCGCTGTTCGTCGTGCCGAAGTTCCTGCCGGACGCTTCGGGCGAGGCCGGCGCACGCAACTCTCTCTCCTGCGGCTCGATCGAGGAGAAGATGGGCATTCACGCCAATGCCACCTGCGTCATGAACTATGACGGGGCGACGGGCTGGCTCGTCGGGGAGGCCGACAAGGGCCTGCGCGCCATGTTCACGATGATGAACGAGGCGCGGCTCGGCGTCGGCGTGCAGGGTCTCGCCATCTCCGAAATCGCCTACCAGAACGCCGTCGCCTATGCCCGCGAGCGCATCCAGGGCCGCTCGCTGTCCGGCACCAAGGCGCCCGACAAAAAAGCCGATGCGATCATCGTGCATCCCGATGTCAGGCGGATGCTCATGACCATCCGCGCGATCAACGAGGCCGGCCGCGCGCTGATCCTCTGGACCGCCCTGAAGGGCGATCTGTTCCACCTCTCGGACGACGCCAAGGAGCGCGAGGCGGCGGACGACTGGATGGGCCTGATGACGCCCGTCATCAAGGGCGTTCTCACCGACAAGGGCTTCGACAACACGGTGATGGCGCAGCAGGTCTTCGGCGGCCATGGCTATATCGCCGAATGGGGCATGGAGCAGTATGTGCGCGACGCGCGCATCGCCCAGATCTACGAGGGCGCCAACGGCATTCAGGCGCTCGACCTCGTCGGCCGCAAGCTGGCTTTGAACAATGGCCGCGCCATCCAGGCGTTCTTCGCCGAGGTCGGGGCCTTCTGCGAGGCGCACCGCGCCGACGAGCGCATGGCCCCTTTCACCAAGGGGCTCAAGAAAGGCTTGAACGACCTGCAGGCGGCGACGCTCTGGCTCATGGGCAATGCCATGACCAAGCCCGACAATGCGGGCGCGGCCTCGACCGACTATATGCATCTCTTCGGGCTCGTGGCCCTCGGCTACATGTGGGGCCAGATGGCCAAGGCCGCGAACGACAAACTCGCCGGCGGAGAGACGAGCGACACGGCTTTTCTCGAGGCCAAGCTTGCGACGGGCCGCTTCTTCATGGACCGTATCATGCCGGAGTCGGCCGCCCATCTTGCCCGCATCTCGTCGGGCTCGACCTCGACCATGGCGCTCGACGCCGCCAGCTTCTGAACCATCTTCCGCGATCGGAAAGAGCCCGACATGTCTGAAGCCTATATCTACGATCATGTTCGCACGCCGCGCGGCCGGGGCAAGAAGGACGGCTCGCTGCACGAGGTGCCGGCCGTGCGTCTCGCGGCCCGCGTTCTGGAATCGCTGCGCGATCGCAACGGGCTCGACACCGCCGAAGTGGACGACATCATCTTCGGCTGCGTCGATCCGGTGGGCGAAGCCGGCTCGGTGATCCCCAAGGCTGCCGCCTTCGAGGCGGGCTATGATTTCGCCGCGCCCGGCATGCAGATTTCGCGCTTCTGCGCCTCGGGTCTCGACGCGGTCAATCTCGGCGCGTCCAAGATCGCCTTCGGCTCGGACGACATCGTGATCGCGGGCGGCGTCGAGTCCATGTCGCGCGTCGGCATGGGCATGTCGGGTGGTGCCTGGATCATGGACCCGTCGGTCGGCATCCCCGCCTATTTCATGCCGCAGGGCATCTCGGCCGATCTGATCGCCACCAAATACGGCTTCAGCCGGGACGACGTGGACGCCTATGCCGTGGAATCGCAGCGCCGCGCGGCGCAAGCCTGGGCCGATGGGCGCTTCGCCAAGTCCGTCATCCCCGTGCGCGATCAGAACGGACTCGTGATCCTCGATCGCGACGAGCATATGCGCCCGTCCACCGACATGCAGTCGCTGGGCAGCCTCAACGCCTCCTTCGCCGCGCATGGCGAAATGGGCGGGTATGACGCGGTCGCCATTCAGGCCCATCCCGAACTCGAAAGCGTCGATCATGTCCACCATGCCGGCAATTCGTCGGGCATCGTGGACGGGGCGGGCGCGGTGCTTCTGGGCTCCAAACGCGCGGGCGAAACGCTTGGGCTGAAGCCCCGCGCGCGCATCCGCACCTTCGCCAATATCGGCTCCGACCCCGCCTTGATGCTGACCGGGCCGGTGGACGTGACGAAGAAGCTCCTAGAGCGCTCCGGCATGGCGCTCTCCGACATCGATCTGTTCGAGTTGAACGAGGCCTTCGCGGCGGTCGTTCTGCGCTATTGCCAGGCCTTCGAGATCGATCCGGCAATCATGAACGTGAATGGCGGGGCCATCGCCATGGGTCATCCGCTCGGCGCGACGGGCGCGATGATTCTGGGCACGGTGCTGGACGAGCTGGAGCGTCAGGACAAGCAGACCGCGCTCGTCACGCTCTGCATCGGCGCGGGCATGGGCACGGCCACCGTCATCGAGCGCGTGTGAGGCAAGGAGGCCATGGGCTCCCCTCGCCTTCCACCGACAGGCAAGTTCTCAGCAGACCTGCACGCCGAGTTGTGCGGCCATGTCATGGGCGCTGCGCAGGTTGAGCTGGGGCAGCGCTTCGAAGGCGGGGCGGGCGAAGTAATAGCCCTGGAAGAGATGGATGCCGGCCGTCTGGAGAATGGTGAACTCGGCCTCCGTCTCCACGCCCTCGGCCAGAACCTCGATGTTCAGGGCGCGGGCGGCGGCGGCAATGGTGGCCACGATCACCTGCCGGGGATAGCTCGTGTCGATGCCGCGCAGCAGCTTCATGTCGAGCTTGATCAGGTCCGGCTGGAAATCGACCAAAAGGCCGAGCCCTGCATAGCCGGCGCCGAAATCGTCCAGCGCGGTCACAAAGCCCTGCCGGCGATATTCGGCAAGGATGCGCTGGAGATGGCCGGTATCGACGATCTCCTCGCTCTCTGTGAACTCGAACATCAGCGCGTTCAGCGGGAAAGCATGGCGACGGGCGGCCAGAAGCGTGGCGCGCAGGCAGGCGGCGGGCTCGTAGACGGCATTGGGCAGGAAGTTGATCGAGAGACGAAGGTTCTCGCCTTGAGGAAACAAGCGGGCCGCCAGTTCGATCGCCTTGGTACGGCAGAGTTGGTCGAAGCGATATTTCTGCGTGTCGTTGACCTGGGACAGGATGCTGTAGGCTCCCTCGCCCGCAAGGCCCCGGATCAGCGCCTCGTAGCCCCAGACGCGCGACTCGCGCACGTCGAAGATCGGTTGAAAAGCCATCGAGAAGTCGAAGTCCAGCGCTTCGCCCGAACGGCATCCCTCGCATCCGCCGCTCATCCGACGTCCCTCTACTGCTCGCTTCACGGCGACAACTTAACTGTCGGCCTCTTAGCAAAGTCTGAAGTTGTGCCGGCTTGCGCTTAGCCGGCCCCCAAAATTAAATCACCGTTTGTCTTGAATCATCCTTTTCGGGAAGCTGGTATGACCTACAAGAACTTCTCCCTCGGCCCGAACGAAGACGGTCTCGTCACCGTCATCTGGGACATGCCGGATCGCTCGATGAACGTCTTCACCGAAGAGGTGTTGGGCGAGATCGAGGCCATGGTGGATGCCTTCGCCAGTGATGAAAGCGTGAAGGGCGTCGTCCTGACCTCCGGCAAGGTGGGCTCGTTCACCGGCGGCGCAGATCTCAAGATGCTGCGCGGCATGTTCGATACGTTCGAGGCCAAGCGCGGCGAGAACAGGGACGCGGCGGTCGCGGAACTGTTCGAGCGCTGCGGCGAGATGGGGCGCATCTGGCGCAAGCTGGAAACCTCCGGCAAGCCCTATGTCGCGGCGATCAACGGCACCTGCATGGGCGGCGGCTTCGAACTGGCCCTCGCCTGCCATGGCCGCGTCGCCGCCAACAGCGCCAAGATGGGCTTGCCGGAGGTCAAGGTCGGCATCTTCCCCGGCGCGGGCGGCACGCAGCGCGTGCCTCGCCTCACCGACACGCAGTCCGCCCTCCAGATGCTCCTGAAAGGCGAGACCCTATCGGCTGCCAAGGCCAAGTCGATGAAGCTGATCGACGAGGTGGTGCCGGCCGATCAGTTGGTGGAAAAGGCCAAGGAGATGCTGCGCGCCGGGCTGAAGCCGGTGAAGGCCTGGGACGAGAAGGGCTTCAAGCTGCCCTCCGGCCCCGTCTATTCTCCAGCGGGCGCACAGGTCTGGCCGGCCGTCGCATCGCTCTATCGCAAGGAAACCGCCGACAATTACCCCGGCGCGCGCGCCATCGTGAAATGCGTCTATGAAGGCCTGCTCCTGCCCATCGATCAGGCGCTCAAGGTCGAGCAGCGCTATTTCGCGGAAGTGCTCCAGACCACCGAAGCGGCGATGATGATCCGCTCTCTTTTCGTCTCCATGCAGGCGCTGAACAAGGGCGCGCGCCGCCCGGCCGGCGTGCCGGATCGCACGCCCCGGCGCGTCGGCATTCTGGGCGCCGGCTTCATGGGCGCGGGCATTGCCTATGTCGCGGCGAAAGCCGGGCTCGATGTGGTGCTGATCGATCGGGATCAGGCCGCTGCCGACAAGGGCAAGGCCCATTCCGCCTCGCTGATGGACGGCCTCGTCAAGAAGGGCCGCGCCAAGCCGGACGAGGCCGAAGCGGTTCTCTCGCGCATCAACGCAACGCCCGACTATGCGGCGCTGGCGGACGCCGATCTCGTGATCGAAGCGGTGTTCGAGGATCGCGCGGTCAAGGGCGAGGTGACGCGCAAGGCCGCCGAGGCCATGAAGCCCGGCGCGATTTTCGCTTCCAACACCTCCACCCTGCCCATCACCAGTCTCGCCGACGCCTTCCCCGAGGCGACACGTTTCATCGGCATCCATTTCTTCTCGCCGGTCGACAAGATGATGCTGACCGAGATCATTCTCGGCAAGGAAACGGGCGACGAGGCCCTGGCGACGGCGCTCGACTTCGTGCGCGCCATCAAGAAGACTCCCATCGTCGTCAACGACACGCGCGGCTTCTTCGCCAATCGCTGCGTCCTGCGCTATATGACGGAAGCCTACGACATGCTGGTGGAAGGCGTGCCGCCGGCCATGATCGAGAATGCCGCGAAATTCGCCGGGATGCCGGTCGGCCCGCTGGCGCTGAACGACGAGACCGCCGTCGATCTCAGCCATCGCATCATGAAGGCGACCATGCGCGACGAGGGCGAAGATGCCATCGACCCGCGCCATTTCCAGCTGATCGACGCGATGGTGACCGAAGACGGCCGCCTCGGCCGCAAGGCGGGCAAGGGCTTCTACGACTACCCGGAAAAGCCCGCCAAGAAGCATCTCTGGGCCGGACTGAAAGAGAAGTTCCCGCAGCAGGCCCCGGATGCGGTGGACTTCGCCGAGTTGAAGCAGCGCTTCCTCGTGACCATGGCGCTGGAAGCGGCCCGCACCATGGAAGAAGGCGTCGTGACCGACCCGCGCGAAGCCGATGTCGGCTCGATTCTGGGCTTCGGCTACGCGCCTTATACGGGCGGCACCATCTCCTATATCGACGGGATGGGCGTGAAGGCCTTCGTGGCGCTGTGCGAAAAGCTCGAAGCCAAGCATGGCGAGCGCTTCCGCCCGACGCCGCTTCTGCGGGAGATGGCCGAGCGAGGCGAGAGCTTCTATTCGCGCTTCGGCGGCGAGGCTCAGGCCGCCTGATCCACCAGAAAAGGGCGGCTCGCATCGGGCCGCCCCATTCATTATCGAAACAGGCGGGAAATCATCCCGCGCGCTTTTCGCGCGCGAGGCTGCGGCCGATCGTGTCGGCCACGCGCGCACCGCGCGCGCCGAGCGGCTTTTCGGGTTCGTCCGTCGTGTCGATCGCGGTCTGATGTTCCATCTCGGCATTGATCTCCGCGCCGATGATGAAGATGGTCGAAGACAGCCAGACCCACATCATGAAACCGACCACCGCGCCGAGCGAGCCATAGGTCGCGCCGTAGTTGGCGAAGTTCTGGAGATACCAGGAGAATCCCATCGAGGCGGCCAGCCAGATGGCGGCGGTCAATGTCGCGCCGAAGAAGACCCATTTCCAGCGTGCCCGCGCCCGGCTCGGCCCATAGCGATAGACCATGCTGATGCCGCCGACCGCGAGGGCAAAGACGATTGGCCAGCGCGCGGCGGCCACGAGTTCATCGGTCAGGCTTTCCGCGCCGATCAGGTTCATGATGATCGGCACCACGCCGACCGAGACGAACATGACGATGCCGATGAAAACCGCGCCCATGGTGAACAGAAAGGCGACGGCATTCAGCTTCAGGAAAGAGCGCATTTCCTGCTCGCCATAGGCGACGTTCATCGCCTCGAACAGAGTCTTCACGCCATTGTTGGCGCTCCACAGCGAGAACAGAAGGCCCGAAACGAAGCCGATCGAGAGCGAGGCGGGATCGCGCGTCACGAGATATTCGAGCTGCGAGGTGAGGATTTCGGTGCCCGCGCGCGGCAGGAACTGGCCGATATAAGCGATATGGTCGGCAATGGTCTTGGGGTCCGCCACGATACCGTAGAAGGACACGAAGACGGCCAGCGCGGGAAACAGCGCGAGCAGGAGATAGAAGGTCGCGCCCGCCGCGATCAGCATCACCCGATCCTCGAAGAACGAGTACCAGAGCCGCCAGGAAATGTCCTTCCAGCCCTTCCAGGGAATGCCGAGCGGCCCGCTCGCGTCACGCCCGCGCCCCGGCTCGCTGGCCCGGCGGCGTGTTTCCTCGCTCGTGTTGGGTGCAAAGCGCAAACCCGGCGCAGGCATTGTCGTCTCCCCGAAGCGCGGGCCTGACTTCCACCCGCCAACTCCCTAAAATGCCACATTTCGCCGGGCGGTTCCCCACAAGCCTGTGGGAAACTCGTGTCCGATGGATTGCGACGATCCGCGCGCAAAGCGCGTGGAAAAGCCCGCATACCATCACTTCTGGGTCTCGACACGCTCCACCGCGCCCCGTAAAGAAGGGAAATCTCAAGGATAATATTCCTCGCTTCTTTTCTCCAGCCGCACCGACCTTCGGGACGATCCGCATGTTTTCCCACGAGCGCATCTGGACGGCGATCGACCTTCTGGCCGCCAAGTACAAGCTGACCGCCTCGGGCCTCGCCCGCAAGGCCGGGCTCGACCCCACGACTTTCAACCGCTCCAAGCGCTTTGCCAGCGACGGACGGCCGCGCTGGCCCTCTACGGAATCGATCTCGAAGATCATCGAGGCGACAGGCGTGTCCTTTTCCGAGTTTTCGGCCTTTCTCGGCAGCGGCCTGTCGCCCGCGAGCGTTCCGGTGCGCGCGCCGCTGTCGGTTCCGCTGCTCGGCTTTGCGGAAGCGGGCGTCGGCGGCTTCTTCGACGATGCGGGCTTTCCGGTCGGTCAGGGCTGGGACGAGATCGAACTGCCGGGCCAGGACGGAACGCTCTACGCCTTGGAAGTGTCGGGCCAGTCCATGATGCCGCTTTACCGGGAAGGCGATGTGGTGATCGTCTCGCCCACCGCCTCGGTGCGCCGGGGCGACCGCGTCGTCGCCAAGACGCGGGACGGCGAGGTCATGGTCAAGATCCTGCAAAGGCGCACCGCCAAGACGGTGGAACTCGCCTCCGTGAACCCGGACTTCCCCGATCGCCAGTTCGCTGCCGCCGACATCGAATGGATCGCGCGCATTCTCTGGGCCAGCCAGTAAGCGGGATCTTGCTTATTCCAAACGGGTGAAGGCACGCTAATTGAGGTCTTCGGCAAACCGGGGAATGGCCATGCAATCCTTTCGAATCGCGCTGGGGCTTTGCGCGCTTCTTCTGGCTTGGGTGCTGCTTCTGCCCAACCATGCGCTGGGTCCGGTGGAACGGCTGGAGGCCATCGCGGACATTCGGCCCGTCGCGCCCGTAACGAAGATCAGCGAGACGACGTCAGCCCACGAAGGCACGCCCGAAAGCATAGGCGGCCCCGTCCGAACGATCGGCCCCGTCGCGGTCGAACTGTCCGGCCCGCTCCAGCGCCTGCCAGCGGTCACATCCGGCGCGGCCGAGCCCGTGGTTGCCGAGGTGCCGGCAGCGGCTCCCGCGCCCAATGCGGTGGCGGAGGGAGAAACCGCAGCAGCCGAAGCCGGCGCTACGCCGGTTGCCGAGCAGAAAGCCGAAGCCGACACGGAGGGAACGCGTCGTTACCCCTTCCCCATTGCGATCGACAGCGGCACGATCCGCTCCGGCGGAAACACGATCCATATTGCCGGGGTCGAGCCCATCGCGCCGGACGCGCGCTGCGCCGACGGGCCGCGATCATGGCCCTGCGGCGTCCGGGCTCGCACGGAGTTCCGCGCCTGGCTGCGCGGGCGCACGCTCTCCTGCGACCCCGCCGAGGCCTCGTCTCCCGAGGCTCCGACCGCCTGCCGGCTGGGCGAAGAGGATGTGGGCGAGTGGCTGGTGCGCAATGGCTGGGCGAATGCCGAGCCCGGCAGCCGCTATGCGACCAGCGCCGATCAGGCGCGCAAGGCGGGTCGCGGCATCTGGCAGTTCGAGATCACGCAGCAGGGCGCCTTGCAGTAACCGGCGCGCGCCCAAGCGACCGCGCCGGCAACCCCCTTCAGGCGAGCGGCTGAAGCCGGCCTTCCAGCGCCTCGCGGATCAGCTTGCGCGTTTCCTCAATGCCATACAGCGCGACGAAGGAGCCGAAGCGCGGCCCGCGCTCTTGGCCGATCAGGATCTGATAGAGCGCCGAGAACCATTCGAGCGAAACGCCGGGGCCGCCGTCCGGGCCTTTCTTCTTGGCGTCCTGATAGCGCTCGATGGGGCGAGCGACGTCGAGCACCGCGTCCTGGATCGCGCCGGCATCGGCGTCGGGCGCCAGCGCCGCCAGCTTCTGCTCCAGCGTTTCGAGCGCGGCGCGCTCCACCTCGTCCGGCGCGCGGAAGCGCTTGGTCGGCCGCACGAAGTCTTCGAAATAGCGCAGCGCGTAGGTCACGAGCCGGTCGAGCTCAGGATCGGTCTCGGCGGTGACGCCCGGCGCATAGCGCGAGATGAAGCCCCAAAGGGTCTTCGCGTCCGATGCGTTGGAGGCCGAGACGAGGTTCAGAAGCAGCGCGAAGGGCACTGCGATCCCCTTCACCGGAGGCTCGCCCGCGTGGATGTGGAAGACCGGGTTCTGCAGGCGGGACTTCGCGTCCTGCCGATCGAAGGCGCTGGCGAAGGCGTAGTAATCCTCCACCGCCTTCGGGATCACGTCGAAATGCAGGCGCTTGGCCGCGCGCGGCTTGTTGAACATGTAGAGCCCAAGGCTTTCGGGCGAGGCATAGGTCAGCCATTCCTCGATCGACAGGCCATTGCCCTTGGACTTGGAAATCTTGGCGCCTTCGGCGTCGAGGAAGAGTTCGTAGACGAAATGCTCCGGCGCTTCGCCGCCCAGAATTTCGCAGATCTTGTCATAGACGCCGGCATTGGTCTGGTGATCCTTGCCGAACATCTCAAAATCGACGCCGAGCGCGGCCCAGCGCATGCCGAAATCCGGCTTCCACTGAAGCTTCACCGCGCCGCCGGTCACCGGCAGGGTCGTCTCGCTGCCGTCCTCGTCGAGGAAGGTGACAGTGCCCGCCTTGGCATCGACATGCTTCATCGGCACATAGAGCACTCGGCCGGTCTTGGGCGAGATCGGCAGGAACGGGCTGTAGGTCGCCTGACGCTCAGTTCCGAGCGTCGGCAGCATCACGCCCATAATGTCATCGTAGCGCTCGGCCGCGCGCAGGAGGACCTCGTCGAAACGGCCCGAACGATAGTAATCCGTCGCGCTCGCGAATTCGTATTCGAAGCCGAACGTATCGAGAAAGCGGCGGAGCATGGCATTGTTGTGCTCGGCAAAGCTCTCCCCCTCGCCTCCGAACGGGTTTGGCACGTCCGTCAGCGGCTTCTGGAGATAGGGCTCCAGCGCGGCCCGGTCGGGCACGTTTTCGGGGATCTTGCGCATCCCGTCCATGTCGTCGGAAAAGCAGATGAGGCGCGTCGGAACCGCATCGTCGGTCAGGACGCGGAAGGCGTTGCGCACCATGGTCGTGCGCGCCACCTCGCCGAACGTGCCGATATGGGGCAGGCCCGAGGGACCGTAGCCCGTCTCGAACAGGGCCTCCGTCTTGCCCGTGCGCTCCAGGCGCTTCACGATCTTGCGCGCTTCCTCGAAAGGCCAGGCATTGGAGGTCAGGCCCTCCGTACGGATCGTGGCGTCGTGGAAGACGGAAGGCCGCGCGGCGTCGGACATTCGCTCAAGTTCCTTGGGGCTGGTGGGCGGCGCGTCCCGCGCGCCCGGCGTCTCGTAAGGTTCGGTCTATGGGGTGGCCGGGCGCTTCGTCAACAAAGAGGCATCAGAAGGCGCTGATCGGGAAGTAGCGCAGCAGGAGTTCGGACAGGCCGCCCTCCCTCACGATGCGCCCGATCGCGTAATCGAAGGCCGCGGCCAGTTGAGGGTCGTCGGCGCGCACGGCGATCGCCAGACCTTCGCCCAGAAACCGATCGGACAGATAGGGGCCACCCAGGAATTCGCAGCACCCCGCCGCAGCTTCGCTGCCGAGCCAGAAGGACAACGCCACGCCGTCTCCGAACAGCGCCTTCACGCGGCCCGCACGCAGAGCCTCCTGCGCCTTCTCCGCCGATTCGAACGGGACGGCGCGGGCCTTCGGGAAGAAAGACTGCAGCATCGCCGCATGAGCGCCGTTCGCCACGACGCCGACCTCCACATCCGGCAGACCGAGCGCCAGGGGGCCGCCGAGGTCCGAGCCCTTCGGAACCGCAAGCCGCGCAGGGTAGCGGAAGAAGGGCTGGGTGAAGGCGAAGCGCGCGCGATTGTCGGCCGTGATGGCAAGGCCGGCGATCACCGCGTCCCCCTCCCCCGATTCCAGCGCGCCGGCGAGATCGGCAAAGGGACGCGCCTCGATTTGGCAGATCGCAGTGACGTTCAGTTCCTCGCAGATGGCGCGCGCCAGATCGACATGGAAGCCGGCGAGTTGCCCTCGGCCATCCAGGAAGTTGAACGGGGGATAATCGACCGAGGTGAGGAATCGGATGCGCGTGCGGGCGGAGAGATCGGGCTCAGGCGCGCGCTGTGCCTGGTCGTGGAAATTCGGCGTCTGCACGACTTGCGCCCATACCGGCGTCGAAGCGCCAAGCGATGCAACCAGAAGAAAGCATAGCCGACGCAGAAAAGCGGGCACTCTCCCGCAGGTTGGTTTCCTCGCGCGCATCATTGCGAAACCATGGGATGGTGTCCTTGTGGGGTTGGCGCGTGTCGGTTGTAGGGTCCGTGGATCGGGATCGTATCGAGTTCCAGATGCGCCGCCCCTTCTTCTATGGCGCATCCAGGGGCCTCGGCAAGCCGCGTGGTGCGATCCTCGACGAGGCGGGAGAGGGCGCCTCGCAGGAGGATCTCCAGAGGCAGCTGCTCGCTGCATTCCTCGCTCACGCCGGCATCGACGCCCCAACCTTCGAGGCCGCCGCCCTTGCCGCGCGCCGGGTCGGATCGAGCATCGAGGAAGAGCTCGTCGCGCGCCGCACTCTGACGGAGGCGCAACTTGCCGAAGCGCTGTCGCGCACACTCGGCATTCCGGTGGAGCCGATCGAGCCCGGCGTTACCGTGCTACGCGACGCGCATGGCGCATGGCTCAGCGGACCACGCTATCTTAAAGGCTGCGGCTCGGGCTTCGAAGCGCGCTTCCATATCTGCCCAGCTTTGGACGGACTCGGCTCCCTGGCCCGCAGCATCGCTGGGCTGGGGGCCGACCGCGCGCGGCTGCGCATCACGACGCGCAGCGACATGGCGCGAGCGCGGGCCGAGTTCACGCAGAAGGAGCGATCCGACCGCGCCCGTCTCAGCCTCTCGGCCGACCAGCGTCGTCTATCCGCGCGCGAGGTGATGACAGGGGCGCAGGCGGCTGTCATGACGCTTCTCTTCATAGGCTTTGGTCTCGCCTGGGCCACCCTGCCTTGGTTCTGGTTCGGCGCGCATCTTCTGTGCAGCCTCTGCGCGCTGGTGCTGACGACCTTCCGCATCGCCGTTCTGTCCGAGACGCTGCCGCTGGACATGCGAAGCGACGCATGCGCCGCGCTGGTGGCTCCGCGTCCGTCGCAGGACGAGACCCTGCCGCTCTATTCGGTGCTGGTCGCGCTGCACCGGGAGGCCGCCATGGCACCGTCCGTCGTGCGCGCCATGGCGGCCCTCGACTGGCCGCGCTCGCGTCTGGAAGTGTTCTTCGTCTGCGAGGCGTCGGACCCCGAGACGGTTCACGCCGTCGAGCGCGCCATCGAGAACGAGCCCAATTTCTTCGTGATCGCGACGCCGCGCAGCGATCCCCTGACCAAACCCAAGGCGCTGAACTTCACCCTCCCCCTCGCGCAGGGAGAATTTCTCGTGCTTTACGATGCCGAGGATCGCCCCGCGCCCCAGCAGCTGCGCGCTGCCTTCGAGAGCTTTCGCCGAAGCTCCGATGATCTCGCCTGTCTCCAGGCGCCGCTTTCGATCCGCAATGCGGGAGAAGGCTGGTTCGAGACCTTGTTTGCCATGGAATACGACGTCCTGTTCAAGGCGACGCTGCCTTGGCTGGCCGCCCACGATCTGCCGCTGCCGCTCGGCGGCACGTCCAACCATTTCCGGCGCGAGGTTCTTCTGGAACTCGGCGGTTGGGACAGTCACAATGTCGCGGAAGACGCCGATCTCGGCATCAGGCTCGCCCGCGCGGGCTATCGCACCGGCATCATCCATGCGCCGACTTCGGAGTCCGCGACCTCCTGCTGGCGCGACTGGCGCAACCAGCGCACCCGCTGGATCAAGGGCTGGATTCAGACGTGGCTGGTCCATATGCGCGAACCCCGCCGTCTGCTGCGCGAGATCGGCTGGCGCAATCTCCTGGCCTTCCAGCTCGTGTTCGGCGGCATGATCGCTTCGAGCCTTCTGCATCTCGTCTTCGGGCTGCACCTGACAAGCGCGGTCGTCACCGTCGCCATGGGCGGGGATTTCCCGCTCAGCTTCGGCACGCTGGTGTTTCTGGACGTCAGCAACCTGCTTCTGGCCTATGCCGCCTTCGGTGCCCTCGCCCATCGCGTCACGCCGCGCGCGCAGCGCCATCATCTCTCGCAGCTCTGGTCGCTCTGGTTCTACTGGGCGATGGTGAGCTTTGCTGGGATGCGGGCCATCGTGCAGCTCGTGCGAGCGCCCCATCGCTGGGAGAAGACGCCGCACCAGCCTTTTTCGATGCAGGGTAAGACCGAACCGGGTCCGGTCATACCGCATATCCTCGACAACCCGTCTCAGTCGGCGTCGACCACTTCGGCGTGAGGCCGATCGTCGCCGCGCGCGACCTCCTCGTGCCAGGCGCCTTCGCGGTCCTGATAGACGATGCCTTCCGTTTCGCCCGCCAGTTCCTGACGCGCAGAAGCGTCGCGCGCGGCCGCGAGCGCAGCGTCATGCGAGCGGAACGTTTCCGAGAACACATCGCCCACCTTGTAGGCCCAGCCGCCATCGTGCTCGACCACTTCATAGCGAATGTTTGACATCAGGCCTTCTCCTTCCATCGTCGAGCCAGCGAGCGGTGGATGCGTCCGCGCGGCAAAGGGCCCATCACCTGTTGGGAGGAAAGTTGGGACAGCCCGTCGAGAAAGCCAGCCCGCCCGCATTGAATGGGCGTTCAACAGATGACCAGCGAATGGGTCCAAGGGCCATAGATCGGCGCTCGGCGTGAAGCTCGCTGATCCATGCGAATGTTGATTCACGCGCGATCGTTTGCAAAACGGCAGAACCTATCCTTATATAAGAGACCTCAAGCGCATCTCGATGCGCCGAGTCTTTTTCACAAAGACGGCAACGCCTTAGATGGGCGCCTTTGGCGTCATCCGTCGCGCTTCCCATTTTGGAGCACGACCCGGCAGCCTGTTTCATGTCACCCCGATCGGAGCGCGGCCAACATTATAATGGTCCGCCTTCCAGCTTCGGACAGTTAGAATATGCGTTCATTGAGCGTTAGAAGATCAGGACTGCCACATATGAAAGACCGCAAGCAGATCGGCGCCCTCGCCTATTCGAACGATGCTGAATCCGGCCTGCGCGTTCTTCTGGTCACCTCGCGCGAGACCGGCCGCTGGGTCATTCCCAAGGGCTGGCCGATGAAGTCGAAGCTGCCCCATCAGGCCGCCGCGCAGGAGGCTTTCGAAGAAGCCGGCGTGGAAGGCCATATCGCCAAAAAGGCAGCTGGCACCTATCGCTACCCCAAGACCCTGCGCAATGGCGACGTCGTGTCCTGCCGCGTGAAGGTCTATCCCATGGAGGTGAGCAAGCTCGCCTCGCGCTGGCCCGAGGCGCAAGAGCGTCGGCGGCAATGGTTCAGCACGGAAGACGCGGCCGCCGCCGTGGTGGAGCCCGAACTGGCTCGGCTTCTGCGCTCCATGACGGACCTGATCCGCCCCGCGCAACCCGGCGCACTGGCTGGCAAGGCGTCATAAAGACGGCGCCCCCGCGATCCGCTGCGGGCGGGTCGCGATTTCGAACGTTTCGCCCCGCACCACCACTACGAGCGTCAGCCCGGCCTCCGTCGCGCTTTGCAGGGCCAGCTCGGTCGGCGCCGAAACGGCGGCCAGAAGCTCGCATCGCATCGTGACGGCCTTCTGTATCAGCTCGACCGAGACGCGGCTGGTCATGACAAGAAAGCCGTCATCGGCGCGCCGCCCTTCGAGGGCGAGCCAACCGGCCACCTTGTCCAGAGCGTTGTGACGCCCGACATCCTCGCGCACCACCTGAACCTCGCCCTCCGCATTAGCGAAGGCCGCCGCATGAACGGCACGGGTGCGCGCGCCCAGTACCTGCCCCGCGCTCATCTGCGCCATCGCGCGCACGATCGCGGTAGGCTCGATCCGCAATCGGTCGGCCAAGGGGACAAGCTCGGGTCGGGCCTGCTCCAGACTTTCCGCACCGCACAGGCCGCAGCCGACCGGCCCCGTCATCAGGCGGCGGCGCGCGACATAGCGGGCCGCAAGCGCCGGCGCCAACCAGAGCCGGCAATCGTAGCCGCCCTCGACAGGTTCGATGTCGAGGCTTTCGACATCCTCGATGCGGGAGATGATCCGCTCGTTCAGCGCCAGTCCGAACGCGAACTCGCGAAGATCGGCCGGCGTCGCCATCATCACTGCATGGGTCGAGCCATTCACCGAGATCGCCACCGCGCTCTCGGCGGGGACCGCACGCTCCATGGGCACGAAGCCCCCATCC
>NZ_BBWS01000012.1:0-39231 GCF_001463925.1 Aureimonas sp. N4
CTCCATGGGCACGAAGCCCCCATCCCGCCACGCCAGCAGGGAAATGGTTCGGAAACTTTCGGCCAAGATCAAACCTCCAGCGGTAAGAGACAGTGCAGGAGAACAAGCTCGTCTTCACGAGTTCGTCATCATAGCAGGGGCTCGCCTTTGCGTGAGCGAAGTTATGCCCGTGCCCGTCCCGTCGGATCAACGTCATAACAGCTTGACGGCGAAGCCGACGTCACGCGGGGCTGGCAAATTTGTCATCGACTTTCACGCAGAACTGAACGAAGACCCATGTAGATTCTTCCCAAACCATAAGCAGGTCTCGTGAGCGACTTTCTCTCCGCCGAACTGGCAGCACTTCTTCAGGTGCTCTTCATCGACATCGTGCTGGCGGGCGACAATGCCGTCGTGGTCGGCCTTGCGGCAGCGGGCGTCGATCCCGCCATCCGCAGGAAGGTGATCTTCCTCGGCATCGCCGGCGCGGTGGTTCTGCGCATTCTTTTCGCGCTGGTCGCCGTGCAGCTTCTGGCGATCATCGGCCTGACGCTCGCGGGCGGTATCCTACTGCTGTGGGTCTGCTGGAAGATGTTCCGCGAGATTCGCGAGAGCGCGAGTGCGGAAGACGAGGCCAACGCCATCGCGGAAGCCAGCAAGACGCACAAGACCTTCGGTCAGGCCCTGTTCCAGATCATCATCGCCGACGTGTCCATGTCGCTCGACAATGTTCTGGCGGTCGCCGGCGCGGCGCGCGACCATCTGACCGTTCTGGTGATCGGCCTTCTGATTTCTGTCGTCCTCATGGGCGCGGCCGCCACATTGATCGCCAATCTTCTCCATAAGTACCGTTGGATCGCCTGGATCGGCCTGGCGGTCATCTTCTTCGTGGCGCTTCGTATGATCTACCACGGCTGGGAAGACGTCGCCTGCCATGTCCAATCGTTGTCGAGCTTCTGCTCCCATCTTCCTGTTGAAGGAACCACACCTTGACCACAGAGCTGACCCAGCTCGGCCGAGACACGCGCCCTGCCGCCAGCCCAGAAGAGGCCGTTCTCGAAACGGTGCCCTTCGCGAGGCGGACCGACCCGGCCGCCGTCGTGCGCTTCACCTGTCCTGAATTCACCTCGCTGTGCCCGGTGACGGGCCAGCCGGATTTCGCGCATATCGTGATCGACTATGTTCCCGATGAGCGACTGGTAGAATCCAAGTCGCTGAAGCTGTTTCTCACCAGCTTCCGCAACCACGGCGCCTTCCACGAGGACTGCACGGTCATGATCGGGCAGCGCATCGTGGAAGCGACCCAGCCGCTCTGGCTTCGAATCGGCGGCTATTGGTATCCGCGCGGCGGCATTCCGATCGACGTGTTCTGGCAGACGGGCGTTCCGCCCGCCGGCATTTTCCTGCCCGACCAGGGCGCGCCAAGCTATCGGGGTCGCGGATAGCGGCCCTGTCGCTGTCACGGAGTATCGAACACACCGTTCCAGTTGATCGCGCCTCCGCCTCGGCTTAATGCCGAGGCAACAGGAGGATGTCGCCATGCAGTTGGATCGAATCGAAGACGCCATCAAGGCCATCGCGGCGGGCGAACTCGTCGTGGTGGTCGATGACACGGATCGCGAGAACGAAGGCGATCTGATCATGGCGGCCGCCAAGGCGACGCCCGAGAAGATGGCCTTCATGATCCGCCACACGAGCGGCATTCTCTGCGTTCCCATGACCGGCGAGCGCGCGGCCCAGCTCAACCTTCCGCCGATGGTCGCCAACAATCTCGATCCGATGCGCACGGCCTTCACCGTGTCGGTGGACTACAAGGTCGGCATGACGACGGGCATCTCGGGCGAGGAGCGCGCCAACACGGCCCGCGCCCTCGTCAATGACAACGCCGTCGGCGGCGACTTCATCCGCCCCGGCCACATGTTCCCGCTGATCGCGCGCGAAGGCGGTGTTCTCACGCGCTCGGGCCATACGGAAGCCGGCGTCGATCTCGCCAAGCTGGCCGGCCTTGCCCCGGCCGGCATTCTGGCCGAGGTCGTGAACGACGACGGCACGGTCAAGCGCCTGCCCGAGTTGCTGGTCTTCGCCAAGGAGCACAATCTTCGCATCGTCTCCATCGAGGATCTCATTTCCTACCGCATCCGGCGCGAAAGCTTCGTGACCAGCGTGCGGGAAGAGGACATGACGATCGGCGGGCTCAAGGGCCGCGTGAAGATCTATCAGACGCCGTTCGACACGATCCAGCATGTCGTCGTGGTGTTCGGCGACGTGCGGGGTGAGCGGAACGTTCCGACCCGCATTCACCGCGAACAGCCGGTGGTCGATTTGTTTTCGCGCGGCACGGGTCGCAAATCCTGGGTCGACGCGGCCTTGGAGCCCATTCGCCGCGAGGGCCACGGCATTCTGATGCTCTTGCGCACCGCCAATGTGGACGAGTTCGAAACGGAGTCGGATGCGCGAATCGAGCCCAATGCCGCTGGCGTCGCCGATGGCGAAAAACATGCGAGCGCGCGGGCCCGCACCCAGCGCTGGCGTGAAGTCGGCGTCGGCGCGCAGATCCTGCGCGATCTCGGCGTCCTCTCCATCGGCGTTATGTCGTCCAAGGAGCGAGACTATGTCGGCCTCACCGGCTTCGGCATCGAAGTCGGCGACACGATCCTGTTGGAAGACTGACTTCTCCCGAGAAGGCCGCTTCTCTTCAGCCGGGACGGGCGAAAGCTCGGACCCGGCTTTTTTGTGCCACGTCTCCCGACCCGACGATACGGGACCGTCCCTCAACACCCAAGGATCCTCTTCCGGCAAAGACCGAAGGGCGCGGCGCGTCTTCGCGCCACCAGACGCATGGCCGCTCGGGTGCCCTCCCCCGCTTGGAACACGAGGTGGGCGCTCGTGTCGCAGGTCCGGTGGGCGCCGCCCATCTGCTGAAAAAGCCGATGGCGTGTCGCGCGCGAAGCAGACCGGATGGTTGGTTCTCAAAGGGGGACGCCGCGGAGGCCTGCCGTTTCGCCCGATCCGTGATGGCTATGTCAGAACGCCAAAAGGCCCGGCTTTCGCCGGGCCTTTCGCCATCCCATCTTTCGATCGGATTAGAAGTCGCGCTGCAGGCGGATGAAGCCCGAGACCTGGTCGAGGTCGCCGACCGGACCGCCGAAATCGACGTTCTTGTAGGAGACTTCGCCGAGCGTCGCGAAGTTGTTGGTGATCTGGTAGCCGACGTTGGCCACAGCCGCCCAGTACTCGCCGTCACGAACCGTGGTCAGACCCGTGCGGGTGTTGAACAGCCGCGCGTCAAAGGTCTTGCCGTACTGGCCGGAGACCGCGATGCCGAGCTTGCCGAACGCCTGCGCGTAGCCAGCACCCGCGGCCCATTCAAGAACGAGCGGAATGCCAGCGTTGGTGAACTGCGAGTTCGACAGGGTGCTGACCGTGTCGATGCCCGTCAGAGCGGCGTAGATCGTCGGATCGAAGGCGTAGTGACCTTCGATCTTCAGCTGCGACTCAGGAGCGATGAGGTTCTTCAGGAGCACGCCGCCCTTCAGAGCGAAGGCGTCGTTGTTGCCGTCCTGCAGGAGTGTCGGATAGCCCGACGCAGAGAACGGGTAGTTGCCGGCGAGCGAAACGTTCACACCATTGATTGTGACTGTGCCCGGCAGATCATTCTGGTTGTAGGTCTCGTCATAGACGGCCGAGAGGTAAGCACCGCCCCAGGCGCCCGAGTAGACCAGCTTGGCATGGACGTCGGGAACGATGTCGCCGGTGCGGTCGTCTTCGAGGCCGAGCGTGGCCGAGAAGCCGTTCGCCGCGAAGGTGTACGAAATCTGGTTGGTGTTGATGTCACCGACGACGAGGTCGGTGTCGGTCAGCAGGCCGTCTTCCAGACCGCCGACGCCCGAGGTCCAGAGCGAGTCGCGGTAACCGACGAGCAGGCCGCCGAGCTGGACGTAAGCCTGGTCCATCACGTAGCTCGCGCCGAGCGCGGAGTCGGGCTGCGAAATGGTGTTGTTCTGGGCCTGGACGCGAGCGAAGGCGCGCAGGGTGCCGAGTTCGGTCTCTTCGCGAGCGTCGAAGTTCAGACGGGCGCGGACCGAGCTACCGGCCTGGTAGTCGTCGCCTTCCAGGTTGCGAGCCGGATCGCCCGCAACATTGTACTGGAAGCGGACGTAACCGCCGATGCTGAGGCAGGTCTCGGTGCCGGGGATGTAGTAGAAGCCCTTGCCGTAGACGTCGCAAACGCGGACGTAATCGACCGGCTCAGGTTCAGCGACGACGACAGCGTCAGCCGCGCGAGCACCGGTGATGGCCACGAAGGCCGCTGCGGAGCCGAGAAGAAGGCTCTTGATGTTCATGTCCTGACCTCCAGTCAAGTTATGAGATAGGGTTGGGCTTGTGCTTCGAAGGACAGCCTTCCCTGCCCCATACCCTTCAGAAAACTCGGGTCGTCCCCCGCTCTTTCTGTCCCTAAGATGTTTCACGAGGCTGCGATGCGCAATTGCAGAAAGGACACAGTGAGGCTTGGGTGACACGTCCTCGTCATGCTTGTGGCGGGCGAGCAACGGTTTTGTGACGAGCCGCCTTCTTGCTCGCGTCCTTTTCGACACGATCAACCCAGGACCGGTCTCGTCGCCAAGCCCCTCAATTCACTGGATTTTTCCCCTTTCGATGCATCAAAGCAGCCGAAGCGGTTGACGCTCAAAAGGCTCCCTGGCGATGCCAGTACCATCTCGTGCTCAACTCGAAGTCCGACCGCAAAGAGGGGAGCCCTGCGAAAGGTTCATCCCCATTCGAGGATCGAGAGGACCCTGAGTCCCCCCGAATCGCAGTCGAGACACGCCGGCGCGCCTCGAAACGGCGTCCGAATCCTCTGCTTCCCATTCACCGAGTCTGGCCTTTAAGAAGGAGTCTCGCCGCCGCCGAGGACGCCTCCCGCCCCCGTTGTGTCGTCGCCTATAAATAAGGACTCTCCTCTATGCCGTTCACACCGCGCACGCAGGCCCTTCCCGCGACGGTTCCCTTTGTCGGCCCGGAAGCGCTCGAGCGCCGGCTCGGTGTGCGCTTTGCGGCGCGCCTTGGCGCCAATGAAAGTGTGTTCGGCCCTTCGCCTCGCGTCCTCGACGCGATGGGCGAGGCCGCACGGGAAAGCTGGGCCTATGGCGACCCCGAGCATTTCGAACTGAAAGCGGCGCTGGCGGCGCATCATGGGTTGGAAAGCGCTTGCTTCGTCGCGGGCGAGGGCATCGACGGGTTGTTCGGCCTTCTCGCCCAACTGACCCTCGACCCCGGCGATCAGGTCGTCACGTCCTTGGGCGCCTATCCGACCTTCAATTATCATGTGACGGGACATGGCGGGCATCTCGATTTCGTGCCCTATCGCGAAGACCGGGAAGACATCGACGCCTTGATCGAGCGGATGCGGCTGACGGTGCCCAAGCTCGTTTATTTCGCCAACCCGGACAATCCGACCGGGAGCTGGCACGATTCCGCCTCGGTCGAGCGCTTGATGGACGCGGTGCCGCACGGAACGCTTCTGGTTCTCGACGAAGCCTATAGCGATTTGGCGCCCGCCTCCGCACTGCCCCCGCTCCAGCCGCTGCGGCCGAACGTGTTGCGCTTTCGGACCTTTTCCAAGGCCTATGGCATGGCGGGCGTGCGCGTCGCCTATGCGATCGGCGCGCCGGATGTCGTCAAGCAGTTCGATAAGGTGCGCAATCATTTCGGCCTGTCGCGCATTGCGCAGGCCGGCGCGGTGGCGGCCTTGGCGGACCAAGCCTATCTTCGGCAAACCATTGCGCGCATCGAGGCGGCGCGTGAGCGGCTGGCCGCGATCGCGCGGGATGCGAGCCTTCGCCCCTTACCCTCGGCAACGAATTTCGTCGCGATCGATTGCGGGCGAGATGGCGCCTATGCACGGCGCATTCTGGAACTCGTGCTGGCGCAGAATGTCTTCATCCGCATGCCCGGCGTCGCTCCGCTGGATCGCATGATCCGCGTGACAGTCGGACGAGACGAAGACCTCGATTTGTTTGGCACGGCCCTCAGGCACGCGATCGCCCAAGCGGGTTGATCAAAGGCAACTCATGCGAGGGCCGTGCTCAACGCCTTCCAAGCTGGCCTCAATTGCGGGCCAGCCATTCGCGGGCGGCGCGTTGGGCACGCGAGATCTGCGCCTTGGTCATCTGAGCGGTCATATCCTGACGGTGAAAGGCCGCGCCTTCGACACCCATACGGTCGGCCAGATTGAAATACATATGCGCGGACACGACTTGCGCGGCATCGCCGGCCAGACGCAGGCCCATGGCAAACAACGTATCACCCAAGGACAGGCTTTCGCCCATCGCCGTACCGAAATTCGCGTCGTGAAGTTCAAAGCGTGCCATCGATCTCTTCCTGTGTTGATCGCCCGACCTCGTGGGTTCGTAGGGAAAGGATGGCAGCGGCGATTGAACGAGCTTCTAAAATACTTGGATAATTCGAATTAAGTTGCCTGGAAGAATCTGAAAACCCTAACGGGTTGCTATGCGACAGATTCCTGCGGGCTGCCGGTGAAGCCACAGCGGCAGTTCGAGATCCGCGACTTCACCCCCTTTCAGCTGCAACTTCCCGGTCAGGGACGGGACATCTCCGACGGTCGATCCGGCATGCCGATATCGGCAATCGCAGCCCGGGCGAGATGTGCGACGCGATCGACGCGCTTACCCCCCTTTTCCTGATCGCAACGGCGTTCGGCATGGCTCGAAGAGCGCATCGTCGCTGACGTCTTGCGACATGGCCTCGAGGCAAGCGGAACCGCATCGAACGCGCTTCCCCGGCAACAGCTTTTGTCAGTCATTATTATAATATAGAATTACGATGCCGCATCGCCAGAACAAAGCTGATAAAGCCGACCCGTTTGCGCTTGCGACAGATGTATGACAAGCGCCGACGATTTTTGACAATAGAACCATTGTCATTCAGCCTTATGTTGTGATGCAAAGCTACAACTCGTCTCTTCGGCTAGCTGTTTTGTGGCTGGATTGCGGTGAAATGAGTCTTCTCCGTAGAAACGTTCATGTTAAACGAGTTCGCGAGGGCCTCGTCGCTGCCGCAGGCTTTCGCCAACGAACCGAACGAGCTCGCTAGAAGCTCGATCCGAATGTTGACTGGAGAAAAGAACATGAACATCAAGAGCCTTCTTCTTGGCTCCGCTGCGGCCTTCGTAGCTATCACCGGCGCCCGTGCTGCTGACGCTGTCGTCGTCGCCGAGCCTGAGCCGGTCGATTACGTCCGCGTTTGCGACGTCTACGGCAAGGGTTTCTACTACATCCCCGGCACCGAGACCTGCCTCAGCGTCGGCGGCTATGTCCGCTTCCAGTACAACGTTGCGGGCAAGCCTGCTCGCAACCTGGAAGGCGACGACTACCAGGCCGGCAGCGCGGTTCGCGCCCGTCTGAACTTCGACGCTCGCGAAGAGACCGAACTCGGCACCCTGCGCGCCTTCGCTCGCGTCCAGGCCACCAACAACACGATCGCTCAGCCCGACTCCGCGCTCGGCGCGAGCTACGTGATGGATCAGGCCTACATCCAGCTCGGCGGCCTGCTCGTCGGTTACCGCGACTCGCTCTGGACCTCGGGCGTCGGCGGTCTAGAAGACGGCCTGCTCACCGACACCGACCTCGTCGTCGGCGACTTCGGCACCAACCAGATCTCCTACACCTTCGCGGCGAACGGCTTCTCGGCCACGCTCGGCCTCGAAGACGACCGCACCGGCGACATCGTTCCCGACGTCCATGCCAAGCTGGTCTACTCGGGCGCCTGGGGCGGTGCTTACCTCTCGGCCGTCTATGACGAGACCTTCAACGCGAACAACGTGAGCGGCATCACGAATACCGTCACGATCAACGGCGTTCCGATCGCTTTGGTCGGCAACTTCCCGACGCTGCTGCGCGACGGCAACAACGACGCCTTCGCTCTGAAGGGCGGCGTCCTCCTCAAGAATCTGATCGCAGCTGACTCGCAGCTGAAGATCGAGGGTCACTACGCCTTCGATCCCACGATCTATGCCGGCATCACCACGGTCAACACGGTCAGCACGCTGTCCAGCAACCAGCTGACCAACGCTGGCACGCCGATCATCCTCGAGTGGGCTGCCGGTGCAGGCTACGCGCAGAAGTTCGGCAAGGTCGGCCTCGCGGTCTCCGGCCAGTACGGCAAGACCTTCGACATGCGCCTCGTGTCCCCGGTCAACGGCCGCACGTTCATCGGCGACGGCGAGTACTGGGCAGCGGTCGGCAACGTCGGCTACGCGATCACCAACAACTTCGCGGCTCTGGCCGAAGTCTCGTACAAGAACGTCGACTTCGCGGCTCCGGTCGGCGACGTCCACCAGACGTCGGGCTTCCTGCGCCTGCAGCGCAACTTCTAATCCGACCAAGTTCCTGCGGGCTCCGGCCCGCAGGTTTCGCCGGCCCGCCGGCACCTACATGACCTGCCCTCCAGCAAGTCGCATCAGGGCCGTTGGAGTTTCGTCCACCCATCGGCCAAGCATGGAGCCGTTCCGCGCGAGTGGAACGGCTTTCGTCGTTGGGATGCGCTTTGCACCGGCTGCGCCTCGCGATGCATCGATTCCCGTTATCGTTTCCTGCGAACGCGCTCCGTTCCCCTTGAAGCCTCACCACTCTGGCTCATCTGAACTCACTGCGTCCTGCAGGATTTTCGATGCCCAAGCTATTCTTCCTCGCCTGTCTCGCCTCGCCCTTCATGGCGCTTCCAGCCATGGCCGAGCCGATTCTCGGCACGTGGCGTCTATCGAATGGGGAAACGGTCACCTATTCACGATGCGGGGCGAGCTTCTGCTCGCGTGTCGAAACCGGACGCTATCAGGGCCGATCCGTGGGACGGATGGATGGCGGAGCACCGACCTATACCGGCACGGTGATCGACCCGCGCGACGGCAAGAGCTACGATGGCCGCGCCGAGGTGAAAGGCGACAAGCTCGTGCTCACAGGCTGCGTTGCTCGCATCTTCTGCCGATCCCAGACCTGGAGCCGCCATCGCGGGGGCTGATAGGCCCCTTTATTTGGGATGGGGGGTGGGGAAACTGGCCCCATTTCCTTCGTCGCGCGATCAAGCCGTCGAAGGGAAAGCCAGATGGTCGTCCCGCTTCTTCCCATCTCGCGGAAGTCGAAAAGCAGATGGGTCGGGGTGTGGAACCGGAGTTCGGAATGCCGGCTCGTCGATCAGCCAGCCGCCTGAAATCATGCTGTTCCAATACGACCCTACTTCAACACGACCCTACGCGGTCGAGCGAAACGGGTAGAGCGACTCGCCCGGGTCGCCCATCTACGCCATCGCCGCGAATCGGTGTCGACTGGCCGTCATGCCGATTGGAAAAGCGAGGCAGGTTCGACACCCGCCTCGCGAGCGACGCGCCTATCGCGCCTTCTGACCGAACAGAACGCCTTGCGCTGCCTTATCCTGCGCCAAGTTGAGCTTTTCGCGCTCCTCCTTACCGACCGCCAAGCCCCGCTCCACCGCAGGCCGCGCCTTCATCCGCTCGAACCACGCCTTCAGATGCGGGAAGTCGTCGAGCGATTGGCCCTGATTGGCATGAGGAACGATCCAGCCGATGCAGGCCATGTCCGCGATCGAGTAGTCACCGGCCAGAAAATCCCGCCCGGCGAGGCGCTTGTTCATGACGCCGTACAGGCGGTTGACCTCGTTCGTGTAGCGATCGATCCCATAGGCGATCTTTTCGGGCGCATATTGCCGGAAGTGATGGGCTTGTCCGGCCATGGGTCCGAGGCCGCCGACCTGCCAGAACAGCCATTCCTCCACCGCGACACGAGCGCGCTCGTCACTCGGATAGAAGCGGCCGAACTTTCGACCGAGATATTGCAGGATCGCGCCCGACTCGAAAACCGAGATCGGCTCCCCGCCTGGCCCCTCGGGATCGACAATGGCCGGCATCCGATTGTTGGGCGAGATCGCGAGGAATTCTGGCTTGAACTGATCGCCCGCGCCGATGTTGACGAGCTTCAGCTCGTAGGGGACGCCCAGTTCCTCCAGCATGATGGAGATTTTCCAGCCATTGGGGGTCGGCCAGTAATGGAGTTCGATCGGCTTGGTCTGCTGCTTCATCGCGCTGGGGCTCCAACCATGTCTGGGACCCTGATGTAGGAAGCTCAGGGCGTGGCCGACAAGACCTTCTCATTTCCGGCCGCAGCCGTCCCCGGAGGCTGAGTGTGAACGCAGTCTGAACTCCGCCGCCAGTTCGGGTTCAGCTTCGTCAGGCAGAATCGGCGTCTGATCCTGGGGAGGCACCATGCCCGTTCGTCTTGCCGTGCTATGCAGCCTTCTGGCGCTCTTTGCCTTCGGCTTTTCGGAGCTGGTGGAATCCAAGCAGCACATTCCCGGCATTGGCGTGGCCAGCGCGGGCTGCCTCGACCGCGGCATGGTCTGCGGCAAACACGCAGCCGACTGATCTCCCTCCCCGGCGGACACGGATTTTCGGTGAGCGGGCTCATTCCCGTGCCTCGTTCGCTCGGCTATGAGAAGCCATGACCGAGCCACTCACGAGTTCGCCCATGTCGTCCTTCATCATGCCCCCTCGTGACGAGGCGCGCCCCTTTCTGGATGCCGAACAGGCGGTCGCCGAACTGACGCGGCTTTACCGCCGGTCGGTCGAGTTTCTGTGCGATCGGTTCGACGAGGTGCTTCAAACCGGCGACACCTCGCGCCGCTTCCGCGCCTTCTATCCCGAAGTCTCCCTCCAGACGGTCGGCCATGCCCGGATCGACTCGCGCATGTCCTTCGGCTTCGTGCCGGGACCCGGCACCTACGCGACGACGGTCACCCGGCCCGACCTGTTCGACCACTATCTAATCGAGCAGCTGGAACAGCTTTTGAAGAACCACGGCCAGCCGATTCTGGTCGGACCGTCGCAGACGCCCATTCCGATCCATTTCGCCCTGCCCGAAGGCACCTATGTCGACGGCGTTCTGGCCGAGAAGCTCGACAAGCCGCTGCGCGATATTTTCGACGTGCCCGATCTCGCCGCGACCGACGACCGGATCGTCAACGGCAATTTCGAGCCGCAGCCGGGCGAGCCTCTGCCGCTCGCGCCTTTCACGGCGCAGCGCGTCGATTACTCGCTGATGCGTCTGGCGCATTATACCGCCACCAGTCCGCGCCATTTCCAGAACTTCGTCCTGTTCACGAACTACCAGTTCTATGTGGACGAGTTCTGCATCATGGCGCGCCGGCTGATGGACGCGGGCGGGCGCGGCTATGACAGTTTCGTCGAACCGGGCAATATCGTGACCCGCTCGGGCACTGCGGAGCCCGAAAGCGGCGTCGCTCCGGTGCGGATGCCGCAGATGCCGGCCTATCACCTGACGCGGCCGGACGGCAGCGGCATCACCATGGTCAATATCGGCGTCGGCCCGAGCAATGCCAAGACGATCACCGACCACGTGGCCGTGTTGCGGCCCCATGCCTGGCTGATGCTCGGCCATTGTGCCGGCCTTCGCAACACGCAGGCGCTCGGCGACTATGTGCTCGCCCACGCCTATGTGCGCGAAGACCATGTGCTCGACGCGGATCTGCCGGTCTGGGTGCCGATCCCGCCGCTGGCGGAAGTGCAGGTGGCGCTCGAAAAGGCGGTGGCCGATGTCACGGGCCTCGAAGGTTACGACCTGAAGCGCATCATGCGCACGGGAACGGTCGCCACGATCGACAATCGCAACTGGGAGCTTCGCGATCAGACGGGGCCGGTGCAGCGCCTGTCGCAGTCTCGCGCCATCGCGCTCGACATGGAATCGGCCACGATCGCGGCCAACGGATACCGCTTCCGCGTGCCCTATGGCACGCTTCTGTGCGTGTCCGACAAGCCGCTGCATGGCGAATTGAAGCTGCCAGGCATGGCGACCGAGTTCTACAAGCGGCAGGTCTCGCAGCATCTGGAGATCGGCATTCGCACCATGCAGAGCCTCGCCGACATGCCGCACGAGGCGCTGCATTCACGCAAGCTGCGCTCCTTCTTCGAGACGGCCTTCCAGTAAGATCATGGGCCTTCTGATCTGGGGCCGCATGGCCCTCACCTTCGCGGCGCTCGCCGGCAGCGCCTGCATCGCTGCGGGCTTCTTCGGCGCGGCCTTCCATCCTTTCGATAGCGTCAGCCATTTCCGGCTGACGCTCGCGCTGGCGCTCGTCCTGGTGGCGCTTGTCGCCATTCCGGTGCGCGCGCATCTGGCTGGCGCCCTAGCGTTCGGCTTCGCCGCCCTGGGGCTGGCGACCACATTGCCCATGCTTCTGCCGCAGGATGAGGCGACGGCGCCGACGGGGCAGCCGAGCTACACGCTGCTTCAGATGAACCTTCTTTACGATGCCGGCGACAAGGCCGAGGCGATCCGGCGCATCGCCGAAACGCGGCCCGACGTGGTGACGCTCGAAGAGGTGACGGACGAGTGGCGCGCGCTGTTCGAGGTCATTTCCGAGCGCTATCCCTTTCAGACCTATTGCGGCCTCGAAAACGACCGCGACGGCGTCGCCATCCTCTCGCGCCGACCCTTCCTGGGAGAGGCCCTGTGCCAGCCCCGCAACGGGCGTGTGACCCAAGGTGTGGACCTCAACGGCCGAAACGTCGCCGTCACGGCGCTGCATCTCGACTGGCCTTGGCCGAAGCACCATTGGACGCAGATCAATGACATGAGCCCCAGCCTGCCCGCGGGCGATCGTCCGGCGCTTCTGGGCGGCGATTTCAACGCCGCCCCCTGGAGCGCGGCCGTGAAGACGGTGGCGAATGCCGCCGGACTTCGCATCGTGGACGGGATCGGCCCCACCTGGCTGACCATCCAGTTTCCTGCCTTCTGGCCGCGCTGGCTCGGCCTGCCGATCGACCAGCTCATGGTGTCGCCCGATATCATGGTGGAAGCGGTCGAGACCCTGGCGCGCACGAGTTCGGACCATCTCCCGGTTCTCCTGCGCTTTTCCGTGCGCCCCAGCGAGCCGCCTCCCCCGCGAAGCGCCGCCGAGCCGACCACGGCCGCGCTCGGCACCCCATCGCCGCGCGGCGGGGCCTGACGCGCTCGCGCGAGCCAACATGAATTTCCTGTCATGACAGAAGCTTAACGGGCTCTCGGGCGCGTGATCTGCGAACAATCGGCGCGCCATGGGAGCTTCGCGTCGATGTTCGTATCCTTCTTTCCCCGCCCCCGCCTGTTCTTCGGCTCGGCCCTTCTTTGGACGCTGGCCTGCGCCGCCTTCTGGTATGCGGCCGCGCGCCCGTTCGGGCATCATCTGGGCTTTGGCGAAGGCGGGGAAACCGTCGGCATCTCGGCCTTCTGGTCACCCCTCTTTTTGTGGTTCTACCTTTATTTCGCGGCCTGCGTGTCGCTGTTCGCCAGCGTCTGGCAGCGCATCGCGCCGCATCCCTGGGCGCGCTGGTCGATTCTCGGCTCGGCGCTCATCCTCTTCCTAACCTACTTCCAGGTGCAGATCTCGGTCGCCGTCAACACGTGGTATGGGCCATTTTACGACCTCATTCAGGCCGCGCTCTCGCATGAGCATCCGGTCACGACGGGCGACATCTATCGTAGCTTCCTGACCTTCGGCGGGCTGGCGCTCGTCGCCGTCTCGGTCGGCGTTCTCACGAGCTTCTTCGTCAGCCATTACGTGTTCCGCTGGCGGCAGGCGATGAACGAATTCTACATGGCGTACTGGTCGGCGCTGCGCGGTGTGGAAGGCGCTTCGCAGCGCATCCAGGAAGACACGATGCGCTTTGCCACGACCGTGGAAGGGCTCGGCGTCAGCCTGATCCAGGCCGTGCTGACGCTGGTCGCGTTCCTGCCGATCCTGCTCGGTCTGTCCTCGGCGATCCGCTCCTTGCCTCTCGTCGGCGAAGTGCCGCACGCGCTGGTGATCGCGGCGCTGCTCTGGTCCCTGTTCGGGACGAGCTTTCTGGCGCTGGTCGGCGTCAAGCTACCGGGTCTCGAATTCAGCAATCAGAAGGTCGAGGCCGCCTATCGCAAGGAACTCGTCATCGGCGAAGATCGGGCCGACCGTGCCCAGCCGCCAACGGTGCAGGCGCTGTTCGCCGATGTCCGACAGAACTATTTCCGCCTCTACTTTCACTACATGTATTTTAACGTCGCCCGCATCTTCTACCTGCAAGCCGACGTGATCTTCCCCTATCTCGTTCTGGCCCCCACGATCGCGGCCGGGGCGATCACGCTCGGCGTCATGAATCAGATCCTCAACGCGTTCGAACAGGTGCGCAGCTCGTTCCAATATCTGGTGACGAGCTGGACCACGATCGTGGAGCTTCTCTCGATCTTCAAGCGTCTGCGCGCCTTCGAGGGCATGATCGGGACGGATACGCCCGTCCAGGCTTTTGGCGAGGCCCTGCCAGCCGCCGAGTGAGGACGGTGGACTGGCCGGTCACATCGTCCCGTAGACCGGCCCCTCGCCGCCCTGCGGCGGCACCCAGGTGATGTTGCCGTTCGGGTCCTTGATGTCGCAGGTCTTGCAGTGGACGCAGTTCTGCGCGTTGATGACGTAGCGCGGATCGGCCGGGTTGGTCTCGTCCCACTCATAGACCGCCGCCGGGCAGTAGCGCTGGCTGAGCCCGGCATAGCGATCGTGCTCCGAACTTTTCTGCAGGCCCATATCCTTCACCCGAAGATGGACCGGCTGGTCCTCCTCGTGATTGGTGTTGGACAGGAAGACCGAGGACGTTCGGTCGAAGGTCAGAACGCCATCGGGCTTGGGGTAGACGATCGGCGTGTGCTGGTCCGCCGGCTCGGTGGACTCGGCGTCCGTCTTGCCATGCGGCATCGTGCCGAAGAAGGACAGGCCGAGAAGCTGGTTGGTCCACATGTCGAGCGCGCCGAGCGCGACGCCCAGCCCCGTGCCGAAGCGGGACCAGAGTGGCTTGACGTTGCGCACGCGATAGAGGTCCTGCCCGATGGGCGAGGCGCGCCAGCCGTTCTCGTAATCCTTCAGAAGATCGGCCGAGCGCCCGTCCGCAATCGCCTTCGCCGCAGCCTCGGCGGCCTGCATTCCCGACGAGATGGCGTTGTGAACACCCTTGATGCGCGGGACGTTGACGAGGCCCGCCGAACAGCCGATCAGCGCGCCGCCGGGGAAGACCAGGTTCGGCACCGACTGATAGCCCCCTTCCGTGATCGCGCGTGCGCCATAGGCGAGGCGCTTGCCGCCCTGCAGCAGCTCGGCGATATCGGGATGCGTCTTGAAGCGCTGGAACTCCTCGAAGGGGCTGAGATAGGGGTTCTTGTAGTTCAGGTGCGTGACGAAGCCGACATAGACCTGATTGTTTTCGAGGTGATACAGGAACGAGCCGCCGCCCGTGGCCATATCCAGCGGCCAGCCGAAGGAATGCTGGATCAGGCCGGGCTTGGCTTTCGCCGGGTCGATCTGCCAGAGCTCCTTGATGCCGAGGCCGAACTTCTGCGGCTCGCGGTTCACGTCCAGCCCATGGTGGCGGATCAGCTGCTTGGCGAGCGAGCCGCGCACACCCTCCCCGATCAGCACATATTTGCCCATCAGGGCCATGCCGCGCTGGAAATTCGGCCCCGGTTCGCCCGAGCGCTCGATGCCCATGTCGCCGGTGGCGACGCCGATGACGCGGTCCTGATCGTCGGTCAGGAGTTCGCCGGCCGCAAAGCCCGGATAGATTTCGACGCCGAGCCCTTCGGCCTTCTCGGCCAGCCATTTGCAGACGAGGCCGAGCGAGACGACGTAATTGCCGTGATTGCTCATGAGCTTGGGCATCAGGGCATTGGGCAGGCGCACCGCGCCGTGCGAGCCGTAGAGATAGAACCGATCCTCGGTGACGGGCTGGCGAATCGGCGTGTCTTCCTGCCGCCATTCGGGCAGGAGCTTGTCGAGCGAGGAGGGATCGAGCACGCAGCCGGACAGGATATGCGCGCCGACCTCGGAGCCCTTTTCGAGCACAACGACGGAGACGTCGGGATTGACCTGCTTCAGCCGGATCGCCGCCGACAAACCGGCCGGACCCGCGCCCACGATCACGACGTCGAACTCCATCGATTCCCGCTCGGGCAAGGTTTCGCTCTCCGTCATCAGGACCTCCGCAGCATTTTTGACGTTTCCTGAAATGCTTCTAACGGAATCTTCATGAGCATGTCTTCCCGATGTAGCAAGACACACGGGTTTATGACGCAAGGCGCGCCGGGGTCATCCAGCGGTTTGCGGGTCGGGCCCGATCCGGTAAGACGAGGCACATGACGAGGGCTCAGCCAGACGCAGGGGAACGGATGGGAGAGGCGCTGAGCGCCCTTCTCGACTGGTACGCGCGCGCCGGCATTCAAACGTTCGTCGGCGAAGCGCCGCGCGATCGGTTTGCGGAAACCGAAGCCGAAACCGAGCGGCGCAAAGGAAGCCGCCCGGCTTCCGGCCCTGCCGCCGCACAGACAGCCGCCTCGCCCGGCACCTTCCCCGAGCGACGCAGCACGATTCTCGCGCCTCCTCCCCGCCCCGCGCCGGCCATCGCGCTGCGCTCCGACGAGGCGCTGGCGACCGAAGCGCGGGAGCAAGCGGCGCGCGCGGGCTCGCTCGCGGAGCTTCAAGTGCTTCTCGCCGATTTCACAGGCTGCGGCCTCAAGGCGACGGCCAAGAATCTCGTGTTTGGCAACGGCTCGGAAACGGCCGATCTGATGTTCGTGGGCGAAGCGCCGGGGCGCGACGAAGATCTGGCGGGCGAGCCCTTCGTGGGGCGCTCGGGCCAGTTGCTCGACCGGATGCTCGGCTCGATCGGGCTGAAGCGCGAGGACGTGCGCGTCACCAACACCGTGCCCTGGCGCCCGCCCGGCAACCGCACACCGACCCCGGCCGAGACCGAGACCTGCCTGCCCTTCACGCTGCGCCATATCGAGCTGGTGAATCCGCGCGTGCTCGTCTGTCTCGGCTCGCCCTCTGCCAAGGCGCTGCTGCGCACCGACGAAGGCATCATGCGGCTTCGCGGGCGCTGGTCCAGCGTGACGCTGCCGAACGGCGCGGCGCTGCCGACCATGGCCATGCTGCACCCCGCCTATCTCCTGCGCCAGCCCAGCCAGAAGCGTCTGGCCTGGCGCGATCTGCTGACGCTGAAACAGGCGCTCGACGCCAAGGGCTGAGGTCTCTATCGGCCAGCCGACACGATCCGTCGTCAATTTGGGTGCGCCGCAGCGCGGACTGCGCTACTTCCAGAAAGCCCTACGCTTCAGCCTGGAATTGCCCCATGCGCGCCGACATCCTGCCGATCGTCTCGCTGCTTCTCTCCACCTTCTTCCTGATGGCGGGCGCAGGGCTGCAAGGCATCCTCCTGCCCGTGCGCGCGGCGATCGAGGGCTGGAGCCCCTATGAGATCGGCTTGATGGGCACGGGTTATGCCGTGCTTTTCACGATCGGCTGCGTCGTCATGCCGGCCATCGTGCGCTCGGCCGGGCATGTGCGCACCTTTTCCTCGCTCGCCGCGCTGCTGGCGATCTCGGTTTTGCTGAATGGGCTGATCGTGCACCCGGTCGCCTGGATTCTGGCGCGGGGTCTGGCCGGCTTCGCGCTGGCGGGCGCCTACATGGTCATCGAAAGCTGGCTGAACGAGCGCGTGACCAACGAAACGCGCGGGCGCATCTTCTCGCTCTACATGGTGATCTCCATGGCGGCGATGATCGGCGGCCAGTTCGCCATGCCGATCGCCCGGCCAGAACTCGCGGCCGGCTTCATGATCTGTGCTATCCTTTATGCGCTCGCGGTCATTCCGACAGCGCTGTCGCGCGCTGAAAGCCCCAAGCCACTGACGCAGGTGCGGCTTGATCTCGCCGCGATCTATCGCAACTCGCCGGCCGCCGTGATGGGCGTCTTCGCGTCCGGCATTCTCTCGGGCGCCTGGACCAACATGGCCCCCGTGTTCGGCCAGAAGATCGGCCTGTCCACCGCCGAAATCTCGACGCTTCTCGTTTCCACCATGGCCGGCGGGGCGGTTCTGCAAGTACCGCTCGGCCGCCTGTCGGATCGGATCGACCGGCGCGCCGTGATGGTTCTGGCCGGGCTGATCGGCATGGGCGCGGCGGCTTTCGCGCTTGTCGGCTGGTCCGGCAACACGCTCGGCCTCTTCGCCATCGCCTTCGTGATCGGCGGCGTGATCTATCCCGCCTATTCGCTGGCGGTCGCCCATGCCAATGACTTCGCCGAGCCGGCCGATTTCGTGAAGATTTCGGGCGGGCTGCTCATTCTCTACGGGTTCGGCACGATGGGCGGGCCGATGCTCGCGGCTTGGCTGATGGAGCGCGGCGGCCCGACCGGCATCTTCGTGGCGACGGGCGGCGCGCATCTGGCACTCGCCGCCTATGCGGCCTACCGCATGGCGCGCCGTCAGGCAGTGCCGGCCGAGGATCGCGACGACTTCCAGTCCGTCCCCTTCGCCCGCACGCAGACGCCGGCGTCCTTCGAACTCGACCCGCGCGCGGAAGCGAACGCTGCGGGAGAGTAAGAGGCGGTCCGGAAAGCGCCGCCGAGCTGACCCGGTGGACTTTTCGGACGGGCTCTAAGAACCGGGGACAGAACCCTCCGGCGGAGGACGATCGAGGGATTGTTTCTGCCGGTGAGGCGCCGGGCGCAGGCCATGCAGCGCATGGACGAGCACCGGCAACGATGTCCGGCGGGAACAAGACCCGGTCGGCCGACCCGAAGGGTTCTGTCCCCGGTTCTAAGGTTCAACCCTGCGGCGAGGACACGCGGCGCGCCTTGCCCCGTTCGATCCCGAGCCGGTGCTCGCGATAGATGATGAAGACGCCCGAGCCGATGACGATGGCCGCGCCGATCAGCGTCGTCGCCTGGATGGTCTCGCCGAAGAACTGGACGCCGATCGCGATAGCCAGAAGCATGGACGTGTATTCGAAGGGCGCGATGGTGGACGTGTCGGCGTAGCGATAGCAGGCCGTCAGCAGAAGCTGGGCGACACCGCCGCACAGGCCGGAAATCACCAGCGCGGCGAGCTGCGCCGGGTTCGGCCAGACCCAGCCGAAGACAATGGTCGACAGGGCGACGAGGCTGGAGGTCAGCGAGAAATAGACGACGATGGTGGGCGTGCGCTCCTTGCGCACGAGACGGCGCACTTGGATCATCGCGATGGCCGCGAAGGCTGCGCCGCCGATCGAGGCCAGAATGCCATAGGCGCGATCGGGGTCGGCGTGCTCGGCCGTCAGCGTGAAATTGGGCGCGGCCACCACCAGAATGCCGAACAACCCGACCAGCACCGCCGCCCAGCGATAGGCGCGCACCGTTTCCTTCAGGAACAGTGCCGCGAAGATCACCGTCAGCAAGGGCGAGGCATAGGAAATGGCGATCCATTCGGGATAGGGCAGCCGCGACAGGGCGAAGAAGCCGAGCCCCATGGAGGTGACGCCGATGATGCCGCGCAGGAAATGGCCCCCGATATCGTCCGTGCGCAGCGCCGTGCGGAATTCGCCGAGATAGGCGAGATAGATCACGACGGGCACTAGCGCAAAGAACGAGCGGAAGAACACGAGCTGGCCCGCCGGAATGGTCTCGCCCAGCGTCTTCAGCGCGGTCTGCATCCCCACGAAGATGATGACGGACAGAACCTTCAGCCCAATGCCGATCATGGGCTGGTGGACGGGCGCGGCGGGGGGAGAACTCATCGGATCATGCTTCGGCTTGTCGCCCGCGAGCCTTGAGACCCATCAGGCGGAGCGGCCGGCCGCCCGCGACGCAAACTGGGCGACGGCCCGGATAAAGGGGGTGATAGGCAAGTCGCCCCGGCGCGTCGAGGCGGGAACGTTATATCGCGAGGCAACTTGCGTTCGCCTTCGACATAGTGCGTGAACGCCCAAGCGCGATGCTGCCCAAGCGCGATGCTGCCCAAGCGCGATGCTGCTCAAGCGCGATGTCGGCCAAGCGCCAGGTTGGCAAAGAGGCCGATAGGGCGCTATCCCAGCGGGAACGACTCTTCCGAAAGGCGAGACCTCCCATGCTGCGGACCGACGACGGACATATCATTCGCCTCGAAGACTATCGGCCGACCGATTTCGCGATCCATCATGTCGAGATGCTGGTGCGGCTCATGGAAGGCGCGGCGGAGGTCGTCACCGACATCACGTTGGAACGCCGGCCCGAGACCTCCGAGACGGCGCCGCTTGTGCTGGATGGCGACGAGCTGGTGCTGACCGGCCTCCATCTGAACGGCGAGCCGGTCACGGACGAGCAGTTCGACGCGAGCCCCGATCAGCTCACGGTGCGCGGCCTGCCGGGTCGCGGGCGCTTCGTGCTGCGGGTCGAGACCCGGCTTTCACCTGAAACCAACACGCAGCTGATGGGCCTCTACCGCTCCAACGGCGTCTGGTGCACGCAATGCGAGGCGGAGGGCTTTCGCCGCATCACCTATTTCTTGGACCGACCGGACGTGCTCGCGACCTATCGCGTGCGGCTCGAGGCCGATCGCGCGAGCGCGCCGGTGCTCCTGGCCAATGGCAATCCGATGGAGTCGGGCGAACTGGACGGTGGCCGGCATTTCGCCGTCTGGGACGATCCGCACCCCAAGCCCTCCTATCTCTTCGCGCTGGTCGCCGGCGATCTGGACCTGCTGGAGGACCGCTTCACCACCGCCAGCGGACGGGACGTCACCCTCGTCATCTTCACGGAGAAGGGTCTGAGCCACCGGGCGACCTACGCGATGGACGCGCTGAAGCGCTCCATGGTCTGGGACGAGCGGCGCTTCGGGCGCGAATACGATCTCGACGTGTTCAACATCGTCGCCATCTCCGACTTCAACATGGGGGCGATGGAGAACAAGGGTCTCAACGTCTTCAACCATAAATACGTGCTGCTCGACCCCGACACCGCGACCGATGGCGACTATGCCGGTGTCGAAACGGTGATCGCGCACGAATATTTCCACAACTGGACGGGCAATCGCATCACCTGCCGCGACTGGTTCCAGCTCTGCCTGAAAGAGGGCCTGACCGTTTATCGCGACCAGGAATTCTCGGCCGACGAGCGCTCGCGCCCGGTCAAGCGCATCAGTTCCGTCCACGGCTTGAAAGCGCAGCAATTCCCCGAGGACCAGGGGCCGCTTCAGCATCCCGTGCGCCCGACGCGCTACCGTGAGATCAACAATTTCTACACGGCGACCGTCTACGAGAAGGGCGCAGAGCTGGTGCGCATGATCGAAACGATCCTCGGCGCCGAGAATTTCCGCTCCGGCATGGATCTCTATTTCGAGCGCCATGACGGCGAAGCGGCGACGATCGAGGATTTCCTGCGCTGCTTCGAGGAAGCCGGCGACACTGACCTCTCGCAATTCGCCCTTTGGTATCATCAGGCCGGCACGCCGACGCTGACGGTCACAGAGCAATATGACGGCGGCCAACTGACGCTGATCCTGGAGCAGGACCTCGCCAAGGGCGCGGCGGGCACCGGCACGCACCCGTTCCATATGCCGATCCGCTTCGGACTGGTGAGCCGAGCGGGCGAGGATTTGGCGATCGAGCCGGTGGCCGGCGAAGCCGAGATCGAGGGCGACGTCATTCACCTGACGACGAGCCGGGCGGAACTCGTGTTCGAGGTCGGCGGCGAGCGCCCGCTGGTTTCGATCCTGCGCGACTTCTCGGCTCCCGTGACCCTGCGCCACGACCAGCCGCGCGAGGCCCGGTTGGCGCTGGCCGCGCTCGACCCCAATCCGTTCGGTCGCTGGCGGGCGTTGACCGATCTCACGGGCGACATGCTGCGCAGCGCGTCGCTGAGCGAGACCGAAGGGCGCGGGGCCACTTATGATCCGGCCGTGATCGCGGCTCTGTGCCGCTCGGCGTCCGAGCAAGCGTTGGAGCCCGCCTTGCGGGCGCTGATGGTGACCCTGCCGGGCGAGCCCGAAATCGCGCGCCTGATCGGCAGCGAGATCGACCCCGAAGCCATCCACCGCGCCCGGCGCGGGGCGCTGCGGGCTTTAGCGGAGGCCGGTGGGCCTGAGTTCGAGCGGTTGCGCGCGTCGCTATCGGATGGCTCCGCGCCCTTCAGCGCGGATGCGGCCAGCGCAGGCCGGCGCGCCCTTCGCGCCGCGCTCCTGCCGGCGGTCGCCATCGCGCAGACATCGGCTGCGCCTCTCTTTGCGGAGTTTGAACAGGCGAGCAACATGACCGACCGGCTGTCGGCCATCAGTGCGCTGGTGCAGCTATTCCCCGGCAGCGACGAGACGCAGTCCGCCCTCGACGCCTTTTATCGGCGCTTCGAGAGTGATGCGCTGGTGCTCGACAAGTGGTTCACCCTGCAGGCGACCGCACCGAGCGACGGCAGCGTCGAAGCGATGGAACGGCTGCGCCAGCATCCCAAGTTCACGCTCGGCAATCCGAACCGCGCGCGCGCTCTGATCGGGGGCTTTGCGAGCGGCAACCAGCGCGGGTTCAATCGCGCCGATGGCGCGGGCTATCGCTGGGTGGCCGAGCAACTGGGCGAGCTGGATCGGCTCAACCCACAGACGGCGGCCCGTCTTGCCACGGCCTTCCGCTCCTGGCGCTCCTTCGACGCGCCCCGCCGCGCGGCAGCCGAGGCCGCCCTGCGCGACCTCGCCAGCCGGAGCGACCTGTCGCGCGACCTGTCGGACATTCTGACACGCACGCTCGGCTGATCACCGCAGCACTTTCTCAGAACGCCGCGCCGCCATTGTGCCGTGCGGCGTTTTGCCGTTTTCGTGAACAAAATCAGCGTTCCGGGCCTTGCCGTTTCGATGTTCACGATTTGTTAACTGCGTTCGAAGGAAATCTTGTGAAAACCCTGTGTGCAGCCCGCAACAGCAAGATTTGAGGCTTGCTTCGGCCTCTCTGTTTGCGTTCGCCGACGCTGGACAAGCGAGTCGCGCTCTGTTTGATTGACCCGTGAGTCGGGCTGGCGGAGCCCGGATTCAAGGTCGACGGACGAGGGGTCGTTGAATGATGTCGGACGCTTCCAGCGTACCGGCAGGAGCCGATTCGTCCCGAATTTCGGGGTGGCTTCGGATCTTGTCGTTAAAGGTTGCAACCCCTTCTCTTCAGACCCTGCGCGAGCGGCTCGGCGAGTACGAGCCCGTCATGCGCACTCTCATTCCCTACTGCGTGGTCGCGTTTCTGGTCGCCGTCGCACTGGCGAGCATCCTGTCGCTGGTCGAGGCGCGGGATGCCATTCAAGCGCGCGCGGCCAACGAGCTGCGCGTCGTGGCCAGCCTGATGCGCGCCGAAGATGCCGGGCTAGAGTCGGAGACGACGGAGCCGCGCCAGCGGGCGGTTCAGCTTCTGGCGGCCGCCTTGCCCCTTTTCCTCAAGGATGATGGCCTCGTCGCCCTGATCACCGACCGGCAGGGTCGCATCCTTGCGGCCACCTTCGGCCAAGAGGAGATGATCGGGCAGAGCCTCGACACCGTCCTGGACGGCAGTCAGCCGCTCAGCGTCTTCGGGGAGCGCGCGGGCGTGATGCCTGTGACGCTCGCGGGCACCAAGGGGCGCGCCACGGCGGCGCATCTGACGGACCAGCTCGGCAGCGCCGTGTTCATTCGTCTCGACAGCCAGCTCTACTCCGAATGGCGCCGCTCCGCTTCGCTGTCGGTCACGCTGTTCTGCCTGACCTGTCTCGTCTTCCTCGCCATCCTGCTCGCCTATTACCGGCAGGCCATGCGCGCGGGCGTGGCGGACCGTATGTTGTTCGACCAGCATCGACGCGTGGAGACCGCCCTGTCGCGCGGCCGATGCGGCCTGTGGGACTGGGATCTGGCGCGCGGGCGCATGTATTGGTCCCGCTCCATGTATGAAATCCTCGGCATGACGCCGCGCGAAGACGTGCTGGCCTTTTCCGAGGTCGCCGAGCTCCTCCACCCCGAGGATGGCTCCTTTTTCGAATTCGCCCGGCAGATCGCGTCGGGCTCGGTCGGCCATTTCGAGCGCTCGTTCCGAATGCGCCGCGCCGACGGGCAGTTCCTCTGGCTGCGCGCCCGCGCCGAGGTGGTCCGCACGCCGGACAACGAGATTCATCTGATCGGCGTCGCGGTCGATGTCAGCGAGAATCAGCTGCTCGCGCGTATGACCGACGAGGCCAACACGCGCCTCCAGAACGCCATCGAGAATATTTCGGAGACCTTCGTTCTCTGGGATGCGGACGACCGTCTCGTCCTGTGCAACTCGAAATATCAGGAAGTCTTCGGCCTGACCGACGCCGACGTTCAGATCGGCACGTCCTTCGAGGCGGTTCGCGCCAAGGGGCGCAAGCCGATCGCCGAGCGCAAGCTGACGAGCTCGACCTTCGTGCAGGGCGAGCGGGCCTCGGAAACGCTTCTGGCCGATGGGCGCTGGCTCCAGATTTCGGAGCGCACCATGCCCGACGGCAGCCATGTCGCCATCGGCACGGATGTGACGCAGCTCAAGGTTCATCAGGAGCGCCTCAGCGATTCAGAGCGCCGTCTCATGGCGACGATCAACGACCTCTCCGCTTCGCGGCGCGACGCCGAGACCAAGGCGCGCGAGCTGGCCGAGCTGAACCACAAATACATGATCGAGAAGGATCGCGCCGAAAGCGCCAACCAGGCGAAGACGACCTTCCTCGCCAATATGAGCCACGAGCTGCGCACGCCGCTCAACGCCATCATCGGCTTTTCCGAGATCATGCACGAGGAAAGCTTCGGGCCGATCGGCAACGCCAAATACACCGAATATGCGGCCGACATTCACCAGAGCGGTCATTACCTCCTGAAGCTGATCAACGATATTCTGGACATGTCGAAGATCGAAGCCGGGCGCATGGTGCTGTTGAAGGAGCAGGTGGACTTCCAGGCCATTCTCGCTGAAGCCACCAAGATCGTGGAAGTTCAGGCCGGCTCGAAGAATCTCAATCTCAAGGTGGAAAGCCCGGAGCATCTCGTTCTCACCGGGGACCGACGCGCCACCAAGCAGATCCTTCTCAACCTGATCGCCAATGCCGTGAAGTTCACGGGCGCGGGCGGCGAGGTGCGGGTTCGCGCCAGGATGTACCGGGGCCACGTCACGGTGACGATCGCCGACAATGGCATCGGCATTCCCCGCGCGGCGTTGCGCAGCCTGGGCCGACCGTTCGAGCAGGTGGAAAACGAGCTGACGCGCACCCACAAGGGCACCGGTCTCGGCCTTGCGATCGCGCGCTCGCTGGTCGAGATGCAGGGCGGCTCCATGCGCATCGTCTCGTCTGTCGGCGAGGGAACGGCCGTTTCGATCCGCCTTCCCTGCGATGACGGAAGCGTGGATCACAACTCGCACTCGGTTTCCGTCGCGGCCTGACGACGGCGCGGCCTTGGGGAGGACTTTGAGCCTTCGCCTTCAAAGGGAAGCGCGTCCGCGTCCGAGCGTGCCGTTCAGCTCTACGCCTTGCTTCGGATCATCAGGCCAAAGCGAGGCGACGCCCGGCTCTCAACCGAGCGGATTATCTGACCAGTTTAGCGATCGTAGCACGCTTGGGTTTAGCCGCGTGGCAGCTTGTCGTCCCCCGCCCCTTCGAAGGGAATCAACGCGGAGAACGCGGCTCGTACCCGCTCCGCCAGATCGGCGATATGGGGCTGGATCCCGCTTTGGTCGGCCAAATCGAGCGAGCGCGCCAGCCGGTCGGCCAGGCCAGCCGGCAGATCGGACACGTTGAAGGCCGTGCCGGGGCCAAGCCGCACCAATTGCACGATGCGCGTGAAATCCGCCATCGCGGCCGGCAAACCGTCGGCATCCGCACGATCGGGAAGACGCCGGGCCAGTTCACGGAGCACCTGTTCCGTTGGCCGGCCGATCAGGTCCAGCGGCACGGTGCCGGTCAGGATGGCCCATTGGGCAATGAATTCGAGATCGGTGAGCCCACCGACCAGCCGTTTGAGATCAAGCGTGCCGCGTGGTGGCTTCTGCATATCCAGCCGCGCGCGCATGTCGGCCACGTCGTAGCGTAGAAGCGGATCCTGCGCGTGGCTCTCGATCGCCTCGCGGATGGCTTGGCGGATTTCACCCGCGAAATCAGTCTCACCGGACAGAACGCGCGAGCGCGTCAGCGCCATGCGCTCCCAGGTCCAGGCTTCGCGCTGATACTTGCGGAAGGCGTCGATGTGGGTTGCGAGCGGCCCCTTGTTGCCGGAAGGGCGCAGACGGAAATCGACTTCGTAGAGCACGCCATCGGCCATGGGCGAGGTCAGCGCCGCGATGAGACGCTGCGTGAGGCGCGTATAATAGGTCGAGACCGGCAGAGGCCTGTCGCCGTCCGAGGTCTCAGCCGCTGGATCATGGTCATAGAGCAGCATGAGATCGACATCGGAACTCGCGGTCAGCTCGCCGCTGCCGAGCCGGCCGAGCCCCAGCACCACGAGACGCCCGCCCGGCACGCGTCCATGGGCGCGGCGGAACTCCGCCTCTACCGCCTCCACCAGGACTTCGAGAACGACATCAGCCAAAGCCGTGAAGGCGGCCCCCGCCGCCTCGCCTTCGATGGCACCAGCCAACAGGCGAATGCCGACGAGAAAGCGCTGTTCGGAGGCGAAGATGCGCAGCCGCGCCAAACGCTCTTCCAGGAACTGGGCATCGCGCAGAAAGGCCGACAGCCGCTGGCGCAACAGTTCGCGCGTCGGGATCTCCCGGTAGAAAGCCGGATCCAGCAAGGCGTCGAAAACATGCGGGCGCAGCGAGATCGTATCGGCCAGACGCGGCGCGGCGGTGATCGCCAGTGCCAGAAGCTCCAGAAGGCGGGGATTGGACGCGATCAGCGAGAAGAACTGAAGGCCGGACGGCAAGCCTTGCAGGAACCGATCGAACCCGGCCAGCGCGTTATCGGGGTCCTGCCCCTTGCCGAAGGCTTCGAGCAGTGAGGGCAGAACACGCACCAACTGTTCGCGCGCCGCCTCCGAGCGCGTCGCGCGGTAGCGCCCGGCGCCCCAGCCCTGCACGATTCGGCCGACATCGGCCGGTCGGCGATAGCCGAGCTGGCTCAGCCAGTGAAGTGCCGCTTCGTCTTCGGCATCGCTGAGAAGCGCCGTCGCCCCTTCCTGCGAGCGAGCGGGCGCATGGTCGGCGAAGAGCGACGAGAACCGCGCCTCGACGGTTTCGAGGCGGCGGGTCAGCGCCTGCGAGAAAGCCTCCAACGTTTCGAGATTACAGAGCTTGGCGATGCGCGTGAGCTCCTCAGTCGTTTCGGGCAGCGTGTGGCTCTGCTCGTCCGCCACCATCTGGATCGCGTGTTCGACGCGGCGCAGGAACCAGTAGGCTTCGGTCAGCTCTTCGGCGGTCGTGCCTTCGATCCACCCCTCCTGCCCCAGACGGGCCAAGGCTTCGTCGGTGCGGCGCAAGCGCAGGGCCGGGTTGCGCCCACCGGCGATCAATTGCTGGGCCTGCGCGAAGAATTCGATCTCGCGAATCCCGCCGCGCCCGAGCTTCACGTTCTGCCCGGCAACCAGAATGCTTTCGAAGCCGCGATGGCGGTCGATCCGCATCTTCATGGCGTGGATGTCGCCGATGGCGACGAAATCGAGATAGCGCCGCCAGACGAAGGGCGCGATGTCCCGCATGAAGGCGCTGGCCGCCGCCGCGTCGCCCGCGATGGGCCGCGCCTTGATCATGGCCGCGCGCTCCCAATCGCGACCCGAGCCTTCATAGTAAACCAGAGCGGTCGGCACGGGCACGGCGAGCGGCATGGCGGACGGGTCGGGGCGAAGGCGAAGATCGGTGCGGAAGACGTAGCCGTCCCTGGTGCGCTCGCCGATCATCTTCACGAGGCGGCGCGCAAGACGCGAGAACAGCTCGACGCTTTCGGGCGGATCGAGCACGGCTTCCGCTTCCGGCTCGAACAAGACGATCAGATCGATGTCGCTGGAATAGTTCAGCTCTTCGCCGCCAAGCTTGCCCATGCCGAGCACGAAAAGCCCCGAGCCCTCTTCTGGCCGGGCCGGGTGCGGCAGGCGAAGACTGCCGCGACGATGGAGATCGGAAAGGCAAAAGCGCAAGGCGCGCGCGACGGCCGCTTCGGCCAGTTGCGACAGGTGGCGCGTCGTCTCCAGCGGCGTCGCCGCGCCGAAGAGATCGTCCAGCGCGATCAGGAACGAGGCCTCGTTGCGCACCTGACGCAGCTCCGCCATCAAGCCGGCTTCGGTCGCGTCATCCGGGAGTGGCGCTTGCAGCGAGGCGATCAACGCCGCGATTCGAGCCTTCGGCTCCTCGTCGAACAGCTGCTCCAGCCAGCGCGGAGATCGCAGAGCCAGCCCTTCCAGATGCGGCGAGAGGGACAGCGCCGCGCCCAGACGCTCGCGATGTTCGTCCGGCTCATCGGCCGACAGCCATGCCGACAGGCGCTCCAGCCCCTCGGCATCAGCTGCCGCCTTGAGATCGCCGAGGCAGGAGTGCGCCTTGTCCACGGACAAAGGCACCAGGGAAAGCGCGCCTTGGAAGCGCGGCGCGAGCTTTCCGTCATCCCTCGTCGGCAATCTGTCCTCCCTCGATCGGTATGTGCAGCCGAACGATAAGCCCTGGCGCGGCATCGTCCAACATCATCGTTCCACCGTGAATGCCGGCGATGGCCTGGACCAGCGAGAGACCGAGACCCGATCCGGGCTTGGTGCGGCTTTCATCCAGCCGGTAGAAGCGCTCCAGAACACGGGCCCGTTTGTCCGCCGGAATGCCCGCGCCATTGTCGGCCACCGATAAGGAGAAGCTTCGGTCCTCGGCCGTCAGCTCCACCCGGATGCGCAGGGCCCCTTCAGCCGGCAGACCGTATTTCAAGGCATTGTCGATGAGATTGGACAGGGCTTGGGCAATCAGCTCGCGGCTGACCTCGGCCATGAGACTGTCCGGCGCTTCGACCTCCAGCGTCCCGCCCTCGTCCTCTGCCGAAGGCTCGTAGAGTTCCGTCACGTCGCGCACGATGGCGGCGATGTCGACCTGCGTCTTCAAGGCCGGATGCGACCCTGCTTCCACGCGGCTGATCATCAACAGCGCGTCGAAGGTGCGGATCATGCCGTCCGCCTCCGCCATCACGCCTTCCAACGCGCCGCGCAGTTCCGGCTCGGACGCGTTGTGCGCCCCGCCAAGAGCCGATTCCACGCGGTTGCGAAGCCGGGTCAGCGGCGTCTTGAGGTCGTGAGCGATATTGTCGGAGACCTGCCGCAGCCCTTCCTGCAGATGCGAGATGCGGGCCAGAAGCACGTTGAGGTTTTCCGACAGGCGGTCGAACTCGTCGCCCGTTCCGGCCACTGGCAGACGCTCGTTCAGATCGCCCGCCATGATGCGGGCGGTAGAGACTGACATATTGTCGAGCCGGTGCAGCGCCGAGCGCCCGACGAGGAACCAGGCGATCAGCGCGCCGACACTCATCAGCCCGAGCGCCAAAATCAGGGCGTTGCGCACCACGAGGCGAATGCGGTCGAGTTCGGTCTGGTCGCGGCCGACCAGAACCCGAAGCCCGTTGGGCAGCTGGATCACCTGCGCGATGGCGGAATGGTAGCGATCATCGGGGTCTTCGGTGAAGCGCGCATAGCGAAAGGCATGGCTGACGAAACCAGGATCGTCCAGAACGCCCGCTTCCAGGCTTTCGACGTTGCCGGCCAGGATGCGGCCCGTGGCATCTGTCATCAGATAGAGCGATGCGCCGGGCTGGCGCGACCGCCGATCGATGCTGCGCACGAGGCCGACCAAACCGGAATTCTGATAGATCCGGCCGAGTTCGTCGATCTCTTCGTTGATCGTGTCGCGGTTCTGCGTCTGAAGGATCGAAGCCGCCGAACCCGTGACGTAAAAAAGCAGAATGGCGGCGAAAACCGCGAAGAGGCAGAGGTAGATCGCCGAAAGGCGGAAGGCCGTGACCCGCCAGAGGTCACGGATGCGGGTCATGGTTCGCATGGGCTGGCCGATACGTGGCTGGGCTGCGCTCACCCCTGCCCCGGCCGCAGGATATAGCCGGAGCCGCGCACCGTATGCAGCAAGGGCTCTCCGACATCGCGCTCGATCTTGGAGCGAAGGCGCGAAATATGAACGTCGATCACGTTGGTCTGCGGGTCGAAATGGTAGTCCCAGACATTCTCTAGAAGCATGGTGCGCGTCACCACCTGCCCCGCATGTTTCATGAGATATTCGAGCAGACGAAACTCGCGCGGCTGGAGGATGATCGTCTTGCCGCCGCGCTTCACCTCATGGGACAGCCGGTCCAACTCGAGATCGCCGACCTTGTAGGCCGTCTCCACGTCCTTCGTCGCCCGGCGACGACCCAGCACCTCGACCCGCGCCAGAAGCTCGGAAAAGGCATAGGGTTTGGAAAGATAATCGTCGCCGCCCGCGCGCAGGCCCGTGACGCGATCGTCCACCTGGCCCAACGCCGAGAGGATCAGCGCCGGCGTCATGTTGCCCTTGTCGCGCAGGGCCGAGATCACCGAAAGCCCGTCCCGCTGCGGCAGCATCCGATCCACGACCAGAACGTCGTAGGCTTGGGTCTCGGCCATATGCAGGCCCGTTTCCCCATCGGCCGCGTGATCGGGCACATGGCCCGATTCCCGGAAAGCCTTCTGAAGATAGGAGGCGGCTTCGTTGTCGTCTTCGATCAAGAGGATGCGCATGGCATCGGATGTAGGCGAAAGCGCCGGCAGCGTCATCTGTCCCCTCCGTCAGGATCGTGCGATTCAACAAAAAAGGGCGGCGCCTCGTTCGAAAGCGCCGCCCCGACAGCATGGGAGGGGAGGTCAGCGCCTCCCCTCACCGGCTCAGCTGCCGGAGATCGGCAGGGCGACGAAGCGGTTCTGATCGCCGTTGCGCAGCTGGAAGAGAGCCGCCTTGCGGCCGCTGGTCGAGGCGCTCTTGATCGCGGTCTCGACGTCGCGCTGCGACTTCACCTGCGTTCCGTTCACGGCGACGATCGTGTCGCCGGCCGATACACCGCGCGAGGCCGCCTCGGAGTCGGGATCGACTTCGGTGACCACCACACCCTGCCCGTCGTCGGACGGGGTCAGCGTCAGGCCATAGCCGCGCAGCGAGGACGGGTTCACCGGCACACCGCTCGAGCCCGACGTGTTGGAGGCTTCATCCAACGAGGCGAGATTGCCGAGCTGAACCTTGATCTGCTTGGCGGCATTGTCGCGCCAGACGGTCACATCGATCGATGCGCCCGGCTTGAACTCGGCCACGCGGCGAGCCAGTTCGCGGGGGCTGGCGACCGTCTCGCCGTTGACAGCGGTGATCACGTCGCCGGTGCGGATGCCGGCCTTGGTGGCGGGCGTCTCGTTATCCGGCAGAGTGACGATGGCGCCATGCGTGTTGGCAAGTCCCAGCGCCTCGGCGATATCCTTCGTCACCGGCGCGATCTGCACGCCGAGCCAGCCGCGCTGCACGTTTCCGTTTTCACGCAGCGACTGGATCACCGACTGCGCCGTGGATGCGGGAATGGCGAAGCCGATGCCGACCGAACCGCCCGAGGGCGAGAAGATGGCCGTGTTGATGCCGATCACCTGCCCCTGAAGGTTGAAGGCCGGACCGCCCGAATTGCCCCGGTTCACCGGCGCGTCGATCTGGAGGAAGTCGTCGTAAGGGCCTGCGCCGATGTCGCGGCCACGGGCCGAGACGATGCCCGACGTGACCGATCCACCGAGGCCGAACGGGTTGCCAACGGCCACGACCCAGTCACCGACGCGGACCTTGGAATCATCGGCCCAGCCGACATAGGTGAACTTGGTGTTGGGGGCATCGACCTTCAGCAGCGCCAGATCGGTGCGCTTGTCCGCGCCGACGAGCTTGGCCTGATATTCCGTGCCGTCGTTCAGGACGATCGTGTAGTTCGTGCCACCTTCCACGACGTGGTCGTTGGTGACGATATAGCCGTCATCCGAGATGAAGAAGCCGGACCCTTGTGCCATGCCTTCGCGCGGCGCGCGGCGCGGCTCACGCTGGCCGGGTGCGCCCGGGCCGCCGTTCGGATTGCCGAATTCGAAGAAGCGGCGCAGCGGATGGCCTTCGGGCAGGTTCTCGAAGGGGGAGCCCTGCTGTGCGTCACCGCGATCGGCCGCGTCCTCGATCTTTTCCTTCACTCGAACCGAGACGACGGCCGGCGAGACCTTCTCGACCACATCGGCGAAACCCGCGCTCTGGCCCGCCGGATTCACCTGCACGGCCTGCGCATAGGACGGCGTGGTGTTGGCGATGACGCCGCCCGAGAAGGCGAGGCCGGCGACACCGGCAGCCAGCACGGCGGCGGACAGGCGGCGCTTCGTCTTGGTCGTGATCGTATGGGTCATGAACACTCTCGCTGGTTCCGATCTCGGCGGCAGCGGCCATTGCTCGCTGCTTCTATGTCCCGGAAGCTAGTGGATCGAAGATTACGGCAAGTTTTCGAAGGCATGAAAGCTTGTTAACCTCGCAGACCCACTGAGCTTTCGTTTTCGCGCGGCGGCTCGCGGGCGTCCATCCGGTCCAACGCCTCAGCCACCGCGCGCTCCTCCGCCGCACTGAGCGGCGCAGGCCCGGATGTTTCACGTCGGCGAGAGAAAACTAGAAAGGTGCCGCCGGCCAGCAAGAGCAGGACCGGCGTTCCCCAGAGGATCAGCGTTTGCGGCTCGAAACGCGGGCGCAGAAGCACGAACTGGCCGTAGCGCGCCACGAGATAATCCAGCACCTTCTCGTCGCTGTCACCCGCCAGAAGGCGCTGGCGCACGAGAACCCGCAGGTCCTTGGCGAGCGGCGCATCGGAATCGTCGATGGACTGGTTCTGGCAGACCATGCAGCGCAGCTCGGCCGAAAGGGCGCGGGCCCGCGCCTCCATTCGAGCGTCTGGCAGCACTTCATCCGGCTGCACCGCCGGGGTGGATGTAGGAGCGAGGCACGATAAAGCCGCCGCGATGAAGAGTGCCTTTCCGCGCGAAACGCTCATCACGCCGCCTTCGGTCGCGCGTGGTCGCGGCGGGACGGAGCCCCGACGCGCAGGCGGCGGTCCGCGAGGGATACGAGGCCGCCGAGCGACATGGTCACGGCACCCAGCCAGATCAGCGTCACAAAGGGCTTGTACCAGACGCGCACGACCGTCGCTCCGCCATTGGCCGCCGCATCGCCCAGCGCGATATAGGTCTGGCTGAAACCGCGCGTGTGAATGCCGGCTTCCGTGGTCGGCATCTGCCGCGCGGGATAGAGACGCTTGGAGGATTCGATCACGCTGCCGGGCACACCGTCGCGGATCAAGGTGAAGCGGCCGACCTCCTCGTGATAGTTCGGCCCTTCGCGGGGGCTCAGACCATCGAAGCGCACGATCGCCCCGCCGGCCGTCAGCGTGTCGCCCGGCGCCATGGTGGTGATCGTCTCGGTGCTGAAGGCGCTGACGGACACGACGCCGAACAGCGTCACGCCTAGCCCGAAATGGGCGATCGCCGTGCCAAAGGCAGAGCGTGGCAAGCCGACGAGGCGACGCAGCGCAAGGCGCGGTCCGGCCTTAAGCAAACCGGCGCGCGCGGCGAGATCGCACAGGCTGCCGACCAGCAGCCAGACAGCGAGGCCGAAGCCCAACGCCGCCAGAATACGCGTCCCCTGCGTGACGGCCAGAACAATCACCATGGCGACCAGAGCAGCGCCGATGGCGACATAGAGCCGTTGTGCAGCTGCCCAAAGGTCTCCGCGCTTCCACGCGAGCAGCGGGCCGAAGGGAACCGCAAAGAGAAGCGGCACCATGAGTGGTCCGAACGTGGCGTTGAAGAAGGGCGCGCCAACGGAAATCTTGGTGCCGGTCGTGACCTCCAGCGCCAGCGGATAGAGCGTGCCAGTCAGAACCGTCGCCGTCGCCGTCGTCAGGAAGAGGTTGTTGAAGACCAGCGCGCCTTCGCGCGAGATCGGCGCGAACAGCCCGCCGCTTTCGAGCTCGCTCGACCGCCAGGCGAAGAGCGCCAGCGAGCCGCCGATGAAGACGCAGAGAATGGCGAGGATGAAGACGCCGCGCTCAGGGTCCACCGCGAAGGCGTGAACCGAGGTCAGGACGCCCGAGCGAACCAGGAACGTGCCGAGCAGCGAGAGTGAAAAGGTCAGGATCGCCAGAAGCACCGTCCAGACCTTCAGCGCCGAGCGCTTTTCCATAACCAGCGCCGAGTGGAGCAGCGCCGTGCCCGAGAGCCAGGGCATGAAGGAGGCGTTCTCGACCGGGTCCCAGAACCACCAGCCGCCCCAGCCGAGTTCGTAATAGGCCCAGTAGGAGCCCATGGCGATGCCGGCCGTCAGGAAGACCCAGGCGATCAGCGTCCAGGGTCGCACCCAGCGCGCCCAGGCCGCGTCGATCCGCCCGTCGATCAAGGCGGCGACCGCGAAGGAAAAAGCGATCGAGAAGCCGACATAGCCGAGATAGAGTAGCGGCGGATGGATCGCGAGGCCGATGTCTTGAAGGATCGGGTTGAGATCCTGCCCCTCGAAGGGTGCGGGCACTGCTCGGGTGAAGGGGTTGGACGTCAGGAGAATGAATAGAAGGAAGGCCACCAGAATCCAGGCCTGAACCGACAGAACATTGGCCTTGAGGCTCGCCGGCAGGTCCGCGCCGAACGAGGCGACCAGCGCGCCGAAAAAGGAGAGGATCAGCACCCAGAGGAGCATCGACCCCTCATGGTTCCCCCAGACGCCCGACACCTTATAAAGCATGGGCTTCAGGGAATGGCTGTTCTCGACCACGTTCAGAACCGAGAAGTCCGACGTCACATAGGCGAAGGTCAGCGCGCCGAACGCGAAAGCCAGAAGAGCGAAACAGGCGAGCGACGTGATGCCTCCCGTTTCCATCAGCCGGCTATCCCCCGTGCGGCTGCCGAGAAGCGGCAGGACGGACTGAACCAGCGCCAGCCCGAGAGCCAGGACCAGCGCGAAATGGCCGAGTTCGACGATCACAGGCCCGCTCCGGTCGAGGCCGGCGCACCGGCTTTGGGAGCGGTGGGTCGCTCGCTCGCAACCACGGCGCCGTCCTTCCAGAGGCCGCGCGCCTTCATGTCGTCCACGACCTCCTTGGGCATATAGGTCTCGTCATGCTTGGCCAGCACCGTGTCCGCCACGAAGACATGATCGGGGCCGATCGTACCTTCCGCGACGACACCCTGCCCTTCCCGGAAGAGATCGGGAAGCAGGCCGGAATAGCGCACGGGCACGCTTTCAACCGTATCGGTCACGCGAAAACGCACGGCCTGACCGGCGCCCCGCTCCACCGTTCCGCTTTCCACCAGCCCGCCCAGGCGGATGCGCTGCCCCTCGACCGGAGGGCGCGTGGCAAGATCGGTCGGGGAATTGAAGAAGGCGACGCTGTCGGACAAGGCCGTCAGCACGAGAGCCAAGGCGGCTCCGACGACGAAGAGGATGCCGAAGATCGAGGTCAGGCGCTTTTGCTTGCGGGTCATCGCGTCGTCGCATCTCCCGAGAGGTTGAGGCCGAGCGATCCGGCAAGAGCGAGAAGCAACTTACCGTCTGCGGTTTCGGGAGGAAAGACGCCGAGCGCCCTGCGACCAGCCGCCTCGGCCTTCGCCTTGTCTCCGAGCACCGCATAGGAGCGGATCAACCGCGACCAACCGTCCGCATCATCAGGTGCGGCGTCGAGGCGGCTTGCGAGTTGCGCGACCATGCCCTGGATCATGGCTTGGCGGTCGGTATCGCTGAGTTGCCCGGCCGCTTCGATAGCGGCGGCATCGGGGCCGGGCGGCGGGTTGCCGAGCTTGGCTTCCGCGTCCCTCAATGCGCCCTGCGCCAGCGCGAGCCAGGGCGCGCCCGCCGGTGAGACATCGATCAGCGCGGTCCAGGCGTTTTTCGCTTCGGCGTATCGCCCCGTCTGCGACAAACCGAGAGCGAGATAGAATCGAGCGGAGGGAAGGTTGGGATCGAGCGCCAGCGCGGCTTCGAAGGCTTGGCGTGCGTCCGGCGTCACCTCGCCGCCGGCCTTCTGCACCAGAGCCTCGCCCAAGCCGGCCTGCGCGGCAGCGCTCGGCGGCCCCAGCCTCAGAATATTGCGATACGCCGTCGCAGCCTTATCCGCGTCTCCGAGCCGCAGATAAACCGGCGCCGCGACATTCCAGCCCGTCAGATCGTCCGGCCGCTCGGCCAGGCGTCGCTCCACAGCGGCCATCATGGCGGAGATGTCGGACGGCTGCGCGGAAGGTTCGCGGCCGGCCAAAGGCTGGTCGCTCATATCAGGCGAGCCGGCCCGATCATAAAACAGAAAGGTGCCGACCGGCAGCAGCAGGGCCACCGCGAGCCCGGCGAGGATCGCCAGCCGCCCGTTCCGGTCTCCGCCTTCCGATGCGGCAACCTTCACCGCCTCTTCGGACTTCAAAAGCCGGCGCGCGATCTCGGCCCGTGCTGTTGTGGCCTCGTCAGCGCCGATGGCGCCGCGAGACAGGTCCGCCTCGAGTTCGGCGAGTTGCGCGCGATAGACCTCGGCGTCATGCAGCGGGCGCGGCGAAACCGCCGATCCGTGTGTGCGTAGAAGCGGGCGGATCGTCGCGGCGGTCGCGAGCAGGGTCATGATGGCGGCGACAAACCAGAACAATGGGTCTCTTCCCTCCCCGCCGATCGAAAGAACGACGGACCATGCCGCAACTCGAGCGGACATAGCTGCTCTAGCAAGGGCCGCCGCCGATGCCTATTCACATCGCGCTCAAGATCAGCCGACGGGCGTCCAGCCCTCCGCGCCGGAGCGGCAGGCCGTGCCGACCTGACGCGTCGTCGCGCTGCCTTTGGTGATCACATGCGTATAGCCGCGGCAATCCTGCGAGCCGATCCGATAAAGCTGCGTCGGCACCACCTCGCCGCGATACCCGTCGGCCGACCAGGGCACGGCCTGCCCGACCGCCCCAAACTGCAAGGCCTGATACTGCGCCGCCAGGGCTCCCTGCTCGGCGCGACCCGACAGCGCGACATTGCCAGTCTTGGGCAGGCTGGGGCGCAGCGCCAGCGCGCCGGGCGGCAGCGGCGCCACCGGGGCGCTCGTCAACGCCGCGCCGGACGAGAGGCAACCGCCCAGAAAGAGCGACGCGAGCAGGGCTGCGGAGGTCTGAAATGCACGGCGCATGAACCAGCCTGATACCGACCGGACCAAGCCTGAACGACCCGCTCCGGAAAATCCGAACATCTCAGGAGATCGGCGCATCCCCCGAGCGAGGCAAGGTCAGGCAGGCCCGCAATCCCCCGAATTCGGATCGTCCCAGTTGAAAACCGCCGCGGTATTGCAAAACAGTCTCAGCCACGATCGACAGGCCGAGCCCGCTGCCGGGCACCGTCTCGTCGAAGCGCCGGCCCCGCTTCGTGGCCTCCACGATCTCCTGAGGCGTCAAACCCGGACCATCGTCCGAGACGGTGACGGCAAAACTCGCCGCGTCCGATACCGCCAGCGTCAGTTCGATGCGGCTGCGCCCATATTTCGCGGCATTCTCCAGGAGATTGCCGAGCATCTCCTCCAGATCCTGCTGCTCGCCGGCAAACACCAGCCGCTCCGCCGCCGGATCGATCCGGGCATCGATGCGAAAGCCGGGGTTGAGCTTGACCATCACGCGCAGCAGCCGATCCACGATGGGGCGAACCGGCGTGCGGGCGATCGCGCTTTCGCCACCGGCCGCAATGCGCGCGCGGTCGAGATAGTGCTGGACATGGGCCTGCATCCGCTCGCCCTGCTCGCGCAGCACCCGCCCCCGCTCGCCGCCGATGGCGCCGGCTTCGTTCAGGAGCACGGCAACCGGCGTCTTCAGCGCATGGGCGAGATTGCCGACCTGCGTCCGAGCGCGCTCGATGATGCGCCGGTTGCTGTCGATCAGCGCGTTCATCTCGGCGGCCAGCGGCTGAATTTCAGTGGGGAAGCCCCCCTCCAGCCGCTCCCGCTCGCCCGCGCGCACGGATGCCAGCGAGCGCTGGACGACGGAAAGCGGGCGCAGCCCATAAAGAATGGCAAGAGCATTGATCACGGTCGAACCCAGCCCGAAAAGGCCGAGATAAAGCGTCAGTGACCGATTGAAGGCCGCGATGTCGGCGTCGAGCGTGCTCGCATTGCCCATGACGCGAAAGCGCGCGGCGTGGTTCTCGCCATCCAGAACCACCTCGGCCTCTTCGACATAAAGCGTCTCGCCGTCGAGCCCGGGCACGCGGTAATCGCGGCGGTATTGCATGTCGAAGGGCGCAGCCGTCTCCGGCATGTCGGCGATCCGCGCGCGCCCGAGCGAGAAGGATGTGAGCCGTCCCGTCGTATTGGCGCTGGCCGGGAGAACCTCCCAGTACCAGCCCGACAAGGGCTGCGAATAGGCGAGATCGCCGAGATCGGGCACGCCGCGCAGCGCGCCGTTCTCGTCCACCGTCACAGCGTTGACGAGGTTGAACAGCTGTGCGCGCACCACCGCTTCGAAACCCGATTGGGCCGTGCGCTCGTAAAGCTGTGAAATCAGGCCGCCGATGACCAGAAAGGCCGCGATCGCCCAAAGGCTCGACATGCCGACGACGCGAACCGTCAGGCTGCGGCCCCAGCCGCCCGGGCCTTTGAAGATCGGCACGGCCCCTATCCCGAGCTCCGCATCCGATAGCCGAGGCCGCGAACCGTCTCGATCAGATCGATGCCGAGCTTGCGACGCAGCCGGCCGACGAAGACTTCGATCGTGTTCGAATCGCGGTCGAAATCCTGATCGTACATATGTTCCGTCAGCTCGCTGCGCGAAACGATCTCGCCCTGATGATGCATGAGATAGGCCAGAAGCCGATACTCGTGCGAGGTCAACTTCAGGGGCGTCCCATCGATCGTGGCGCGAGAGGATTTGGTGTCGAGGCGCAGCGGCCCGCAATGAATTTCGGACGAGGCGTGGCCGGCCGCACGGCGGATCAGGGCGCGCAGCCGGGCCAGCACCTCCTCCATATGGAAAGGCTTGGCGACATAATCGTCCGCACCCGCGTCGATACCCGCCACCTTGTCGCTCCAGCGATCGCGCGCTGTCAGAAGCAGAACCGGCATGGTGCGCCCGTCGCGCCGCCAGCGTTCCAGAACGCTGATCCCGTCCATCTTCGGCAGGCCGACATCGAGGATCACGGCGTCGTAAGGCTCCGTGTCTCCGAGAAAATGTCCGTCCTCGCCGTCCGAGGCGCTGTCCACGACATAGCCAGCCGCGCGCAACGCTTCGCCCAGTTGGCGGCTCAGTTGCGCGTCATCCTCAACGACCAAGATACGCATCGGCTCTCCGGTTCGGCGTTTCGATTCGTGCCGCTCTATTGCGGAATCGTGATCGTCTGACGGCGGGGCCGGCTGCCATCGCGCGCCGGCACCAAGACCGTGACGACGCAGACCGTT